>JAVEDG010000037.1 GCA_030841245.1 Actinomycetota bacterium | reverse complement strand
GCGGCAACCCCCGGCTTCACCAGCAGCACGTCGGTCTCGTCCACCTGTGCGGTCAACGAGAGTGTCGAGGAGTCGGTGACCGTGACCAGCTGCTGGCCCTTGGACACCAGCGCCCCGGTGCGCAGCGTCCCCGTCACCGATGCCGTGCCGCCGCCACCGCCGAGCAGCTGGCCGGCCTGGGACTGCAGTCCGTCGGGGAGCTGGCCGGCCAGGTCCGCCGCGCCGCTGCCGCTGCCCCCGCTCGTCGTGGTGAGCGAGACCGTGCCGTCGACCGGGGCACGCACTGTCAGAGCCCGGACCGTGCTGCTGGCCACGGCCACCGCGCTGCGGGTCTGCACCCGCTGCGCGGCCGAGAGCGCGGAGACGGCCGCCGACAGGTCGCCGAGGCCGGCCTGGAACCGGGCGACAGCGGCCTCGGCCTGGGCGCGCGCCGCGGCGTACTGCGCGGCGGACGCCGCGACACCGGCGAGCGCCTGGCGCCGCAGCCGGGGGTCGGGCAACGCCCGGGCGGTCTGCCGCGCCCGCGCGAACGCGGCCTCGGCGCGGGCGTCGGCGGCGATCTCGGCGGGCCCGAGGCCGCTTGCGGGAGCCGGCAGGTCCCCCGCCGCTGCTGCCTGTGCGTCCGCCCTGCGCGCCTGCCGCAGCGCTCGCTGTGCCGACGGCGAGGAGATGTGCAGCAGGACGGCCCCGGTGCGAACCTGCTGGCCCTCGCGCACGCGCAGGTCGTCGACCCGGCCGTCGGCGGCGGCCGTGACCGTGCCCGTCGCGCGGGCGCTGACCGTGGCCGGGGCCTCCACCACCTCGGTCACGTCGGACCGGCCGACCGCGGCCACGGCGACCTGCGGCTTGCCCCCGCCGCTGCAGCCAGAGACGACGATCAGCGCGGCCAGGGCCAGCGCGTACGTCGGTCTTCCCACCTGGTCATCGTAGGTTTGAGCCCGCCGGTGCGCAGGGCGAGCGACGGTCCGACGGAGGCTGTCCCTGACCACGGGCGGGTCCGGGCGTTGATCCGGGTCCTGATCTCGGGTAGGGGAAGGGCACATGGAACGACGACGACTCGGCCGGCTCGGCCACGACAGCTCGGTGCTCATCTACGGAGCAGCCGCACTCGCAGACGTCTCGCAGGACGTGGCCGACGCGTCGGTGCAGCAGGCTCTTGACGCCGGGATCAACCACTTCGACGTCGCAGCGGACTATGGCGACGCCGAGCTGCGGCTCGGGCCGTGGATGCCGCGGATCCGCGACCAGATCTTCCTGGCCACCAAGACCGGTCGGCGCGACGCCGAGTCGGCCTGGCGCGAGATCAACGCCTCGCTGCAGCGGCTGCAGACCGACCAGGTCGACCTGCTGCAGCTGCACGCGATCGGTGATCTCGACGAGCTCGACAAGGCGACGGGCTCGGGCGGAGCGCTCGAGGGTGCGGTCCGGGCCCAGGAGGAGGGCCTGGTGGCCGCGGTCGGCATCACCGGGCACGGACACGAGGCGCCCGCGACGCATCTCGAGGCGCTGCGCCGGCACCCGTTCGCAACCGTGCTGACGCCGTTGAACATCGCGTTGAGCCGCGACCCCTCCTACGTCGCCGCCTACGAGGCCCTTGCCGACGAGGTGGCCCGCCAGGACGCCGGCCTGATGATCATCAAGACGGTTGCCCGGCGGAACTGGGAGAGCGGGACCGCGAGCGACAACCGTTACGCCACCTGGTACGAACCGCTGGACGAGCAGCGGCTGGTCACGGCCACGGTGTCCTGGGTGCTCGCGCACCGGGAGATCACCGGACTCGCGACGCCGGGTGACGTGCGACTGCTGCCCCTCGTCGTTCAGGCCGAGGCGCACCGGGTCGACCCCGACGCCGCCGCCGACCTGCTCGGGGCCGAGCCGGCGTACAGCTCACCGTTCCTGGACATGCCGATCTGAGCGAGCCGGCCACCGGCGAAGGTCCAGCGACAATTCCGCCTCAGTCTTGGCAGTCCGCCCGTCCACCGGGAGCGGCTGGCTGCGCCCCGTGGCCACGAAGCCGCAGCGAAGGTACGCCGCGGCAGCCCTCTCGTTGTGCTCGACCACCCAGAGGCGCAGCTCGCTCGCACCGCCCTCGGCAGCCCAGGCCGCGACCGCCTCGACGAGCCCCTCGACCACGCCGGACCCGCGCGCCTCCGGCGCCACCCACATCGCGACCAGCTCGGGCACGGTGTCCGGCACGTACCCCGCGGCGATGCCGACCGGCCGACCGTCCCGCCACGCGAGGACGGTGCCGCCCTCGGCGGCTCGCGTCCGCCAGTGCTCCTCGGGCAGCGCGACCGACTCGGCATGACTCATCAGAAACGCCGAGGGAGCGTCTGCCAGCGCCGCGAGACGAGTGTCGCGGTAGGCGTCCCACTCGTCGGGGGTCACCCGACGGACCACGAGACTCACTCGCCGCTCGCCAGCTCGCGGCCGCGGTCACGGGCGGCCTCGAGGGCCGAGAGCATCGCCGCGCGCACGCCGTGGTTCTCCAGCTCGCGGATCGCGTTGATGGTCGTGCCGGCGGGTGACGTGACGTTCTCGCGCAGGGTCACCGGGTGCTCGCCGGAGTCGCGCAGCATCACGGCCGAGCCGATCGCGGTCTGCACGATCAGGTCGTGGGCCACCTGGCGGGGAAGGCCGAGCAGGATGCCGGCGTCGGTCATCGCCTCGACGAGGTAGAAGAAGTACGCCGGGCCGCTGCCGGACAGCGCGGTGACCGCGTCCTGCTGCGACTCGGGCACCCTGATCGTCCGCCCGACCGGCTCGAACACCTCCTCGGTGCGCCGCAGGTGGTCCTCGCCCGCGTGCGCACCGGCCGAGATCGCACTCATCGCCTCGTCGACCAGGACCGGGGTGTTCGACATGACCCGGACCACCGGCGTCCCCTCGGGGACCCGTCGCTCGATGAAGGCGGTGGGGATGCCGGCGGCGACCGAGACCACGAGCCGGTCGTTGGTCAGCGCCGGACCGAGCTCGTCGAGCAGCGCACTCATGTCTTGCGGCTTGACGGTCAGGAGCAAGGTGTCGGCGAGCCTTGCCGCCTCGTCGTTGCCGACGACCCGTACGCCGTGGCGCGCCCGGATCACGTCGGCCCGCTCCGGCCTGCGAGCCGTCACCACGAGGTCGTCCGGCTCCCGACCGGCGCGCAGCATGCCGGACAGCAGAGCCTCGCCCATCTTCCCGGCGCCCACGACCGCGATCCGGTGCGTCATTGCTACCCCTTGGTGGCCACGGAGCGGAGGAAGAACGCCAGGTTGGCCGGTCGCTCGGCCATGCGACGGACGAGATAGCCGTACCACTCCGAGCCGTAGGGTACGTAGACCCGCACCTTCTCCCCCGACGCAGCCAGCCGCCGCTGCTCGTTGGGCCGGATGCCGTAGAGCATCTGGTACTCGTAGCTCCCCTGGGCGCGACGGTTGCGGCGGACCAGGTCGGCGGCGATGGCGACCAGCCGCGGGTCGTGCGTCGCGACCATCGGATAGCCCTCGCCCGCCATCAGCACCTTGAGACATCGCACGTAGGACAGGTCGACCTCACGCTTGTCCTGGTGCGCGACCGAGTCGGGCTCCTTGTAGGCGCCCTTGCAGAGGCGGACCCGTGAGCCTTGATGGGCGAGGTCGCGGCAGTCCGCCTCGGTACGGCGCAGGTAGGCCTGCAGCACGGCTCCTGTCTCGGGGAAGTCGCGCCTGATCTCGCGCAGGATGCCCAGCGTCGAGTCGGTCGTGGTGTGGTCCTCCATGTCGAGGGTCACGGTGGTCCCGACCGCGCGAGCCGCGTCGCAGATCTCCAACGCGTTCGCCAGCGCGAGCGCCTCCCCGTCGCCCGGCAGCGCCTGCCCGACCGCGGACAGCTTGACCGAGACCTCGGCCGAGCGGGTGAGCCCGGCGTCGGCGAGCAGCTTGAGCATCGTGAGGTAGGCGTCGCGCGTCGCCTCGGCCTGGTCCCGGTCGAACGTGTCCTCTCCCAGGTGGTCGAGCGAGACGAGCCGGCCGCTGTCGACGAGAGCCCGGGCCGCCGCGGCGGCGTCCTCGGCGGTCGTGCCCGCGACGTACCGGGCGACGACGTTGCGCGACAACGGCGCCCGTTCGACCAGGTGCCGGACCCGCCGGCTGCGGGACATCGACAGCAGCACGCGCCGCAGCAACGGGTGACCTCCTCGTGAGCGGGCGGACCGGACCGGCCCGCGCAGCCACAGGCTAGCCGTGGGCACGCCGGTTCGATCACTGTGCTCCGCACGACGAGCCGGTCCGCGCTACCCGGGTTTGGAGATCGTTTCGCCGGGCACCACCCGGGCCCGTCGACAGGGTCCACAGGGTGTGGCAACCGGGCCAAGACGCTGGCCGACGTAGACATCGCACCGCCGGGCGGTGCGCAGACACGAGGAGACCATCGTGAGCGGGGTCGAGACAGGCACCATCGAGACGAACATCCCAGCCCGGCTGGACCGGCTGCCCTGGGCCAGATGGCACTGGGTGGTGGTCATCGGGCTGGGCGCCGTGTGGATCCTCGACGGACTCGAGGTCACCATCGTCGGCGCGATCTCGAGCCGGCTGACCGAGAAGGGTGCGGGCCTGGTCCTGACCGATTCGCAGATCGGTCAGGCGGCGGCGGCGTACGTCGCGGGTGCTTGCGTCGGCGCGCTCTTCTTCGGCTACCTCACCGACCGGTTCGGCCGCAAGAAGCTGTTCATCGTGACCTTGCTCGTCTATCTCGTGGCGACGGTGCTCACCGCGTTCTCGATGAACCCGATGTGGTTCTTCGCCTGCCGGTTCTTCACCGGCACGGGCATCGGCGGCGAGTACGCCGCCATCAACTCCGCCATCGACGAGCTCATCCCGGCCCGGGTGCGCGGCCGGGTCGACCTCATCATCAACGGGTCGTTCTGGGTCGGGACCGCGGCCGGAGCCGCGCTGTCGATCCTGTTGCTCAACGAGAACATCTTCGCGGCCGACCTCGGCTGGCGCCTCGCGTTCGCTCTCGGTGCCATCCTCGGCATCGGCATCCTCGTGGTGCGGCGCAACCTCCCGGAGAGTCCGCGCTGGATGTTCATCCACGGCCGCGAGGACGGCGCCGAGGAGATCGTGCGCGACATCGAGGGCCAGGTGGAGGCGTCCACCGAGGAGCCGCTGGACGACGTGGACGGCCAGCGGATGAGGATCCGCCAGCGCAAGACCGTCGGCTTCGGCACCATCGCCAAGACGGCCTGGCAGCTCTACCCGAAACGCTTCGCCCTCGGGCTGGCCCTGTTCGTCGGCCAGGCGTTCCTCTACAACGCGATCTTCTTCACCTACTCGCTGGTCCTGACCACGTTCATGCACGTGTCGTCCGGCTCGGTGGGCTGGTACCTCATCCCGATCGCGGCCGGCAACTTCATCGGCCCGCTGCTCCTCGGCCCGCTGTTCGACACCGTCGGCCGCCGCGTGATGATCACCAGCAGCTACGTCCTCTCCGGCCTCGTCCTGATCCTGACCGGCGTGATGTTCAACAACGGCTCGCTCAGCGCCACCACGCTGACCGCCATGTGGTGCGTCGTGTTCTTCTTCGCCTCTGCCGGGGCGAGCGCCGCCTACCTCACGGTCAGCGAGATCTTCCCGATGGAGACCCGGGCCATGGCGATCGCATTCTTCTACGCGGTCGGCACGGGAGCCGGCGGGATCGTCGGCCCGCTGTGGTTCGCCAAGCTCGTCGGCGAGGGCCAGCACCAGACCGCCACGGGCTGGTACGTCGGCG
>JAVEDG010000036.1 GCA_030841245.1 Actinomycetota bacterium | reverse complement strand
TCGTCGCCGGCTCGGTCGGTGCCGCGGACGCGTCGAGCAGCGGTGTCCACTCGAAGCGGGTCTGCGCCCGCGCCACCACCATCGGCTACGCCGCGTGCGACGCGCGGGTCCGCACCAACGCGCACCTCAAGCCGCTGGCCACCAGCGGGCCGACGGGCTACGGCCCGGATCAGCTGCGCGGGGCGTACGGCATTCCGGCCACCGCCTCGACAACGACCGTCGCGATCGTCGACGCCTACGCCAACCCGAACGCGGCGGCGGACCTCGCGGTCTACCGAAACCAGTTCCACCTCGGCACCGCCAACCTCACCCAGATGAACCAGGCGGGCGGCTCCATCACCACGGTGAGCGGCGACGTCGGCTGGGGCCAGGAGGAGATGCTCGACCTCGAGATGGTCTCGGCCATGTGCCCGACCTGCCACATCCTCTACGTCGGGGCGAACTCCGCGTCGTTCAACGACCTCGCGACCGCCGTGAACCGCGCAGCGACAGCCGGCGCGACGGTCATCAGCAACTCCTACGGCGGCCGCGAGTTCAGCACCGAGACCTCTCTCGCGAGCGCCTACAACCACACGAGTGTCACGATCACGGCGAGCACCGGCGACAGCGGCTATGGCGCGCAGGTGCCGGCGGCGTTCAACTCCGTCGTCGCGGTCGGCGGCACGCACCTGACGCTGTCGGGCAACACCCGCAGCAATGAGACGGTGTGGAGCGGCGCAGGCAGTGGCTGCTCGGCGTACATCGGCAAGCGCACGTGGCAGACGGACGGGTCCTGCAGCCGGCGCACCATCGGCGACGTGGCCGCCGTGGCCGACCCGGCGACCGGGGTCTCCGTCTACGACAGCTACGGCAGCTCCGGCGGGCTCAACTGGTACGTCTTCGGCGGCACCAGCGTCTCGGCCCCGCTGATCGGCGGCGTCTACGGCTCGACCGGTAACGGCTCGAACACGGCGGCGCAGAAGCTGTACACCAACCGCAGCTCGCTCTTCGATGTGACGAGCGGCAGCAACGGCCGCTGCACCCACGGGAGGACCACGACCGGTGCCTACCTGTGCACCGGTGTAGCCGGCTACGACGGCCCGACCGGCAACGGGACGCCGAACGGCCCGGGCGCCTTCTAGGAGACGCTGCAGCACGGCCGAGGGGCCGGTCCGGATCCGTCCGGGCCGGTCCCTCGCGCGTGGCGGGGTTCTCCCGGTCGCCGCCGGGTAGGGTTCCGCCGGTCCGGTCCGCCGGGCGCACGCGGGCGTAGCTCAACCGGCTAGAGCGCCACCCTTCCAGGGTGGAGGTGTTGGTTCGCGACCAGCCGCCCGCTCCACCAGCAAGCATCCGACGTCGTCGGGCCTGAACCTCCGCTCAGGCGAACAACGCCGGCAACGTCGCGTCGTGTGCGGCCCGCAGCTCGCCGACACCGACCCGGAACACGCCGTCCACGACGAGAGCGTCGCCACCGGTCCTGCCCAGCGCGGTCACCGGTATCCCGGCGGCTGTCGCGGCCGCCCGGAAGTCGTCCAGCCGCTCCGGGGCGACCGCGACGACAACCCGAGCGGCGGACTCACTGAACAGCGCAGTGAACGCGTCGCCAGTGACCTCGCCGAGCGTCACGGTGACACCGACGTCGTGCCGCAGCACCATCTCGGACAGCCCCTGGGCCAGCCCGCCGTCGGACAGGTCGTGGGCTGCCCTCACCAGCCCGCGTGCCGCCGCCTCGACCAGCAGCTCGGCGAGCGCCCGCTCGGCCGCCAGGTCGACCTGCGGGGGCCGCCCGCCGAGATGCCCGTGCACGTGGTGCGCCCACTCCGAGCCGCCGAGCTCGTCGCGGGTGGTCCCCAGCAGCAGCACGGTGTCGCCCTCGGCAGCGAAGCCCATCGGCACCCGCCGCGTCACGTCGTCGATGACGCCGAGCACGCCGACCACGGGGGTCGGGTTGATCGCCTGGTCGCCGGTCTGGTTGTAGAAGCTCACGTTGCCGCCGGTCACGGGCACGCCCAGCTCCCGGCAGGCATCGGCCAGCCCGCGGGTCGCCTCAGCGAACTGCCACATGACGGCCGGGTCCTCCGGGGAGCCGAAGTTCAGGCAGTCGGTCAGGGCGAGCGGCCTGGCGCCACTGACCGCGACGTTGCGGTAGGCCTCGGACAGCGCGAGCTGCGCCCCGGCGTACGGGTCGAGCTTGCCGTAGCGGCCGTTGCCGTCGGTGGCCAGCGCAACACCCAGGCCGGTCGCCGGGTCGATGCGCACGACGCCCGCGTCCTCCGGCTGGGCGAGCACGGTGTTGCCGAGCACGTAGCGGTCGTACTGGTCGGTTACCCAGGACTTCGACGCGAGGTTCGGGGCGGCGACCATGCGCAGCACGGTGTCCCGCAGCTGCTCCGTGGTCGTGGGGCGGGCCAGCCGTGACGGGTCGTCCGCCTGCAGACCGTCCTGCCACTCGGGGCGCACCATGGGCCGCTCGTACACGGGGCCCTCATGGGCGACGGTGCGGGGCGGCACGTCGGCGATCAGGTCGCCGTGCCACTCGACCGTCAGCCGCCGCGAGTCGTTGACCTCGCCGATGACGGTCGCGGTGACCTCCCAGCGGGCGCAGATCTCGAGGAACGCGTCCAGTCGGTCGGGCGTGACGACCGCGCACATCCGCTCCTGCGACTCGCTCATCAGGATCTCTTCGGGCCGCAGCGACATGTCGCGCAACGGCACCCGGTCGAGCCAGACGTGCATGCCGCCGTCGCCGTTGGACGCGAGCTCCGAGGTCGCGCACGACAGTCCGGCACCACCGAGGTCCTGGATGCCGACGACCAGGTCGGCGGCGAAGACCTCGAGGCAGCACTCGATGAGAACCTTCTCCATGAACGGGTCGCCGACCTGGACGCTCGGACGCTTGGTCGGCTTGTCGTCGTCGAACGTCTCGCTCGCGAGCACCGACACGCCGCCGATGCCGTCGCCGCCGGTGCGCGCACCGAAGAGCACGACGAGGTTGCCCGAGCCGGACGCGTGCGCGAGCTTGATGTCCTCGGCGCGCATCACGCCGACGCAGAGCGCGTTGACGAGCGGGTTCCCGGCGTACGACGGGTCGAAGACGACCTCACCGCCGATGTTGGGCAGGCCCAGGCAGTTGCCGTAGCCGCCGACACCGGCCACCACGCCGGGCAGGACCCGGTGCGTGTCCGGCGCGTCGGCGGGGCCGAAGCGCAGCTGGTCCATCACGGCGACCGGGCGCGCGCCCATCGACATGATGTCGCGCACGATGCCACCGACACCGGTCGCCGCGCCCTGGTAGGGCTCGACGTACGACGGGTGGTTGTGGCTCTCGACCTTGAACGTCACCGCCCAGCCCTGGCCGACGTCGACCACGCCGGCGTTCTCCCCGATGCCGACCAGCATTGCGTCCGACCCTGCCGTCCCCTTGGCGACCACGTCAGCGAACTGGCGCAGGTGCACCTTGGACGACTTGTAGGAGCAGTGCTCGCTCCACATCACGGAGTACATCGCGAGCTCCGCGCTGGTCGGCCGGCGGCCGAGGATGCCGCGGATACGGGCGTACTCGTCGTCCCGCAGTCCCAGCTCGCGGAACGGCTGCTCGGCTTCCGGCGTGGTCTCCGCCTGCTTGACCGTGTCGATGTGGCCGCTCATGCCGACACCAGGCCGGCGATGACCGAGGTGAAGAAGCCGACGCCGTCGGTGCTCGGGCCGGTCAGCGCCTCGACCGCGTGCTCGGGGTGGGGCATCAGCCCGACCACGTTGCCGACCTCGTTGGCGATGCCGGCGATGTCGCGGTAGGACCCGTTCGGGTTGCTGCCCAGGTAGCGGACGACGACCTGCCCCTCGCCCTCGAGCCGGTCCAGGGTCGGGTCGTCGGCGACGAAGCCGCCTTCGCCGTTCTTGAGCGGGATGACGATCTCCTGCCCCTCGGCGTACGCCGTGGTCCACGCAGTGGTGTTGCTCTCGACCCGCAACGCCTGGTCCCGGCAGACGAACTTGCGGTGGTCGTTGCGGACCAGCGCGCCGGGCAGCAGGTGGGACTCGCACAGGATCTGGAAGCCGTTGCAGATGCCGAGCACCGGCATGCCCTCGCGAGCCCGCTCGATCACGCGCTCCATGACCGGGGCGAACCGGGCAATCGCCCCGCAGCGCAGGTAGTCGCCATAGGAGAAGCCACCCGGCAGCACCACCGCGTCGACCGCGCTCAGCCGCACGTCGCCGTGCCACAGCGCGACCGGCTCGGCACCGGCGAGCCCGAGCGCGCGCCTGGCGTCCCCGTCGTCGAGAGACCCGGGGAAGGTGACGACGCCGACCCTCACGGCTCGACCCGGACCGTGTAGTCCTCGATGACCGGGTTGGAGAGCAATGTCTCGGCCGCGTTGCGGATCTGGGCCAGCCGTTCCTCGGTCACGTCCCCGTCCAGCTCGAGCTCGAAGCGCTTGCCCTGGCGCACGGCGGCGATCCCGTCGAAGCCCAGCTTGGGCAGGGCCGTGGCGACCGCCTGGCCCTGCGGGTCGAGGATCTCTGGCTTGAGCATGACGTCGACGACGACGCGGGCCATCCGGTGCGCTCCTCGGCAGTTGCGGGTCGCCGCCAGCCTACCGGGACGCCGCTGCCCGACCGGCTAGCGACTGTCCGGGCTGCGCGCCGTACCGTCCGCTCTGCGAACGACACCGGCCAATCCGCTGCCTCGGCACCGGGTTGGTGCCTACGATCACCAAGGTCCCCCACCCTTGCAGGAGAAGCCATGGCCCGCCGTACATCTGTCCTCGTCGTCGCCGCAGTCGCCGCCCTGGGCACCGTCCTGGGCGCCTGCAGCCCGTCAAGCGACACCACCACGACGGGGCAGGGCGGGAACAAGAAGACCTCGCCGGCAGCCGACGCCTGCGCCAAGAGCAACCTGCAGACCTACTCCAAGGGCAAGCTCACCATGGCCACCGACCAGCCGGTCTACCCGCCGTGGTTCGCGGACAACAAGCCGCAGAACGGCAAGGGGTTCGAGGGGGCGGTCGCGAAGGCCGTGGCGACCAAGATGGGCTTCTCCCCGTCAGAGGTCGTCTGGACTCGCGTGCACTTCAACGACGCGATAAAGCCCGGGCCCAAGCAGTGGGACTTCGACATCAACGAGTTCTCCATCACGGCTGCACGCAAGCAGGCCGTGGACTTCTCCTCGTCCTACTACGACGTCACCCAGGCCGTCGTCACGACGACGTCGTCCAAGGCGGCCAAGGC
>JAVEDG010000237.1 GCA_030841245.1 Actinomycetota bacterium | reverse complement strand
ATACGGCACCCTCAAGCGGCTGGACGAGCTCACGTTCCAAGCAGCCGCAGCGTCGGCCGGGACGACCTACGTCGTCCCACGGATCTTCAACCTCGCCGGCGCCCACATATCCAAGACGGACCACTTCGCGCTCGGTGACTTCGTCATCGCGGCACGGGCTGGAGGACCTGTCGAGGTGCGTTCACCGGAACGGGTGTTGCGCGCGTACGTCGGGGCTGACGAGGTTGTTGCGGTCTCGACCGCCCTCGCTCTTCGTGGACAATCTGCGGCGTTCGACACCGGCGGCCACCTGATCGAGGTCGGGGATCTCGCTCGGCTGGTCGCCAGGTTGCACGGCCTCCCCGCGTCATCGGTCAGCCGGCCGGCCCCACAAGGCGAGCCGGCCGACGAGTACGTCGGTGACCCGTCCCGATGGGACGAGCTGATCGCCGATCTCGGGCTCAGGAGCCAAACGCTGGATGACCTGATCGTCGCAACGGCCAGATCCTTGGACAATCCGGCCGGATCGGGCATCGTCCCGTTAGGCTCGGATCCCGCGCTGCCAGCGAAAATCCAGGAGAGTACCCCGTGACCGAGTCCCTCGAGGACCACCGTCGCAGGATCCTGGACGACGTCCGTGACTACGCGCGCAAGGCGCTGGAGCGGGCCGACTTCGTGCCGGGCGAGACCGTCGTACCGGTGTCGGGCAAGGTACTTGACACCGAGGACTTCGCCGCACTTGTCGACTCCTCGCTCGACGGATGGCTTACCGGAGGCCGGTTCACCCAGGACTTCCAACGCGCGCTTGCCCGTTACGTCGGGGCCCGCGGCTCGGTCTTCGTGAACAGCGGATCGAGCGCCAACCTGGTCGCATTGTCGGCTCTCACCAGCCCCAAGCTCGGGAACCGCCGTCTCGTCGAGGGCGACGAGGTCGTCACGGTCGCCATGGGCTTCCCCACGACGATCAACCCGATCCTGCAGAACCGGCTACGTCCCGTCCTGGTCGACGCCGAGCTCGGCACCTACGACGCCGTCCCCGACATGCTCGAGGAGGCGATCGGGCCGCGCACTCGGGCGATCATGATGGCGCACACCCTCGGCAACCCGTTCGACCTCGACCTCGTACGACGGCTCTGCCAGGAGCACAAGCTCTGGCTGGTCGAGGACTCGTGCGACGCGCTGGGCTCGACGTACGACGGGAAACGCACCGGGAGCTTCGGCGACACGGCGACGGTCAGCTTCTACCCGGCGCACCACATCACCACCGGTGAAGGTGGAGCCGTCTTCTTCAAGTCGCCGCTGGTCAAGAAGCAGCTCGAGTCGTTCCGCGACTGGGGGCGGGACTGCTACTGCGAGACGGGTAAGGACAACACCTGCCTCAAGCGTTTCGAGTGGCAGCTCGGGGACCTGCCGGAGGGCTACGACCACAAGTACATCTACAGCCACATCGGCTACAACCTGAAGGCGACCGACATGCAGGCCGCCCTGGGACTCTCACAGCTGAACAAGCTCGACGGCTTCGTGGAAGCCCGCAAGAAGAACTTCGCCCATCTCTACTCGCGGCTCGACGGCACATCCGGACTCATCCTGCCGCGGGCCACGCCGAAGTCGGACCCGTCGTGGTTCGGGTTCCCCATCACCCTGGACCCAGAGTCTCCGGTGGACCGCGAGACACTGCTCCGTCACCTCGACACCCGCAAGATCGGCACGAGACTGATGTTCGCGGGCAACGTGACCCGCCAGCCGGCGTACCGCAACGTCGACTTCCGCATCGTCGGCGACCTGACCAACTCCGACATCATCATGCGACGCACGTTCTGGGTCGGTGTTCATCCGGGACTGACCACGCCCATGGTCGACTACATCGCCGACAACATCCTCGACTTCGTCTCCGCGAGCTGAGCCTGGTGCATTTCTTCGTCACCGGTCACACCGGCTTCAAGGGTGCCTGGCTCGTGCTCCTCCTGCGGCATCGCGGACACACTGTCTCCGGCCTCGCCCTCGATCCCCTGCCGGACGCTCTGTTCGAGCGGGCCGCGGTGGCCGGCGAGCTGGCCAACGACTTCCGGACCGACGTGCGGGACAGCGCCGCTGTCAAGAGCGCCATCGCCGAGTCCAGCCCGGACGTCGTCATCCACATGGCGGCACAACCGTTGGTGCGCGAGTCCCTCCGGGAGCCACGGCTGACCGTCGAGACCAATCTCCTGGGCACGCTCAGCGTGCTGGAGGCCGTCACGGCGACACCGTCGGTGCGTGCCCACGTCGTCGTGACGACCGACAAGGTTTACCGCGACGTCGGACAGGCGAACGGATACCCGGAGGACGCGCCGCTCGGAGGGAACGATCCCTACAGCGCGTCGAAGGCGATGGTCGAGCTCCTGACGCACGCCTGGGTGGACAGCTTCTCCCCCTGCCCGACGGCGACGGCCCGGGCCGGGAACGTGATCGGTGGCGGCGACATCAGCCGCGATCGCCTCCTCCCCGACCTGTTGGCCGGCCTGTCCGCCGGTCGCACACCGCTGATCCGCTACCCCGACGCCATCAGGCCGTGGCAGCACGTCCTGGACGCCGTGAGCGGCTACGTCCTGCTGGCCGAGGCGCTGCTCGACGGCTCCCACGCCGGCGGGGCCTGGAACTTCGGCCCCGACCCGCACGGGTTCGCCACGGTGAGGGCGGTGGCCGACGAGGTGGTCAGCCTGTGGGGCGGTGGCGCCAGCTGGCGGACGGACACGGAGAGCCACCCGCGCGAGTCGCACGTCCTGACGTTGGACGCCGGCAAGGCACGCGAGCAGCTGGGCTGGGCGCCGCGACTCGATCTGCTCACCGCCATCGGCTGGACCGTCGAGTGGCAGCGGCGCTGCACCGTCGAGCCGTCAGCAGGAGTCACCCGCGAGCAGGTCGCCCGGTTCGACGCCTGAGGCCGGCCTGAGGGGCATCTCCCGACCGGTTCGCGTGCGGCGGTGCTCGTCGGCGTGTCGGAGCCCCCGGGTCCGGCATGATCAGGCACTGTGCGCATGGGCCGGGGCATGGTGACGCGGGCTCTGTCCCGGGGCGGCACCCTGCTGGTCCTCGCCTGGTCGCTGCTCGTCGTCGGCAACCAGCGCAGCATCGGGTTCCTCTGGGAGCCCTCCATCGCCCTGATCGCGCTCGGTGGCCTGCTCACCGCACTCGTGGTCATGCGAGTCGACCTCGATCGCCTCAAGCCGCCGCGCCGCTGGATCGTCGCCGCGGCCGCGATCCTGGTCACCGTCTTCACGATCACGCACAAGGTGTTCTCCTACACCTCCGGGCCCGACCTCGAGCGGCTCACCGTCTTCGCGGGCAGCTGCGCGCTGATGGCGGGAGTCATGTGGCTGCTCTGGCCCGAGGTCATCAGGCTCGGCGGCCTCGCCCTCGCGATCTGCAGCGCCGTGGTGCTCGCGCTCGCCGTGCTCAAGCTCGACCAGCACCCGCACATCGACGTCTGGATCTTCCTCACCCAGGCGGTCGACGTGACCGACCACTTCCACAACATGTACACCCACTCGTGGGTGGGCTCGCCGGGCTTCAACCACAGCTATCCCTACCTGCCGATGACCGAGATCCCGCTGATCCCTGCCAAGCTGGTCCTCGGCGACGTGCGCTTCGCCATGGTCGCAGCGCTGGTCGCCGCCGGCGTGCTGATGGTGCGAGGGGTGCGCCGGCACGAGGCGTACGGCGCGGTGCTGCTGTTCGCGATCACACCGGGCCTGCTCGCCCTGGTCGAGCAGAGCTGGACCGAGCCACTGCTGTTCGTCTGGCTCGTGGCCGCGCTGTTCTGCGTCGACCGGGGCCGGCTCGTCGCGGCCGTGGTGTTCCTCGCCCTGGCGCTGGCCACCAAGCAGCACGTCGTGGTCCTGGTGCCGATCTTCGCCGTGTGGCAGCCCTTCGGCTGGCGCCGTACGCTCGCCGCGGTCGGAGGCGCGGTGCTGCTCTGCCTGCCCTGGGCGCTCGCCGACCTCTCCGCCTTCCACTACGGCACGGTCACCCGGCTGGTGGGGATGCCGCCCCGGCTGGACGCCCCGGAGCTCTTCACTGCGGCGGCGGACGCCGGGTGGACGCCGCCACGGGTGCTGACGATCCTGGTCATCCTCGTCGGGGCGGCCGCGGCCACCTGGCGGGCGAGACAGTTCACCGGGGCCGGCGCGATCGCCTTGTGCTGCGCGTTCGCCCTGTACGTCGTCAACCTGGTCAACCAGCAGGCGTTCTACAACCAGTGGTGGCTCGTCGGGTCGCTGATCCTGGTCGGGCTGGCATGGTCGCCCTCCGTCACCGGCCACCGGCCGAATAAGCGTAAGGCGCGGGTGGCCGCACTGCGACGCGCCGACATGGTCTCGGGCGCGTGAGGCTGCGTCCGAGGCTGGCCGACCTCGCCCTGGTCTGGGCGTGGGCTCTGCTGGTCGTCGGCAACGAGCGCAGCGTCGGCATCCTCTGGATTCCGTCGATCCTGCTGGTCACGCTGGCCGTCGCGCTCCTGGTCGGCGTCGTCGCCGTTACGAATCTCGACGGCCTCGCCCCGCCACCTCGCCTCCTCGTCACCGTCGCCGCGATCACGGTCAGCTTGCTCACCCTGGGACACCCGGTCTACTCCTACGCGGCGCCCGATGACCTGCGCCGGTTGACCCACTTCGTCTGCCTCTACGCCGTCGTCGCCGCGGTCCTGTGGTTGCTCTCGTCGGGGCGGGTCCAGCGCGGCGGGGTCGCGCTGGCCGCAATCGGCGCGCTCGTCGCCGTGGTCGCGGTGATCGCGCTGGTCCCCGAACCGCGGATCGACGTCTGGTACTTCCTGTCCCAGGCGGTCGACGTCACCCTCCACGCGCACGACATGTACGGCCATGGGTGGGTCAACTCACCAGGGATCGCGCAGGGCTACACCTACTTGCCGATGACCGACGTCGCCGTCACCGGCGGCAAGGAGCTCGGCGGCGACGTCCGCTGGGCCATGGTCGCGGCGCTCGTGCTCAGCGGCGTGCTGATGACGCTCGCGGCACGTCGACAGGCGTCGAAGGGAGCGGTCCTGCTGTACGCCGTGACGCCAGGGCTGATCGCCCTGGTCGAGCAGAGCTGGACCGAGCCGCTGCTGCTGCTGTGGCTCGTCGCGGCGCTGTTCTGCGTCGACCGCGGCCATCTGGGCTGGGCGGTCGTCTTCCTGGCGGTTGCGTGTGCCACGAAGCAGCACGCCCTGCTGCTGCTGCCGGTCTTCGCCATGTGGCGACCGTTCGGCCTCCGACGTACCGCGGCCGCGGCGGCGGGAGCGGTCGTGCTCTGCATGCCCTGGCTGATCGCCGACCTGTCAGCGTTCTGGCACGACACGGTGTCCTACTTCCTGCACCTGCCGCCGCGCGCGGACGCGCCGACGCTCTTCACTGCCGCCGTCGAGGCGGGCTGGACGCCACCCCGGGTGATCGTCGGCATCGTCGTGCTGGGCGGCATCGGTCTCGCCGCGTGGAAAGCCCACGGGCCCGTGGGCACGGGAGCCATGGCGCTCTGCTGCGCGGTCGCGCTGGGTGTGGCGGACCTGGTCAACCAGCAGACGTTCTACAACCAATGGTGGCTGGTCGGCTCACTGGTCCTGGTCGGGCTGGCCTGGTCGCCGGCGAGCTCGGGGTCGGGCCAGCATAGCCGGCTTACTGAGCGGGCGGGTGGCCGCTAAAGCAGGTGGTTGGGGCCGGCGAAGAGGACGTAGGCGAGCACGATGAGCCCGCCAATCGCGACGGCCGCTTCGAGCCAGATGACGGTCAGGAAGACCTTGCGCGCACGGGACGCCCGAGCGCTCACGTAGACGCCGTCATCGTTGACCTTGCCGCCGCCCTTGCGCCGGCGACGGTGCTGCGGGGCCGCTTCACTGCGCTCGCGGGCGTGCTTCTGCAGCTCGATGGAGGAGGCGAGCAGCTCACGGCCGCGGTCGACCCGGACCTCGGGGGCCTCGCTGGAGAGCGCATCGTGCTGACGATGAGACGAGATCGTCACAGCGGAAGCCCTTCTTGCGCGTCGCCCCGAGACGACTGTCCCCGTATACGTCAGACTCATGTGTACCCCGTTGTGCATGTCCTGACAAGCGCACTGTCCGGCTATGCCCCGTTATGGCATCGGCTGATCGTGGGATCCGGCGCTCAGCCGAACGACCTCGTCGCCAGCAGGCCCCGCAGGTTCGCGGCCAGGTCGTCCCACCGCCACCGCTGCTCGACCCAGCGACGGCCCCACTCCCCCATCCGGGCCGACAGCGCAGGGTCGAGCAGCAAGGTCGAGACGCGGTCAGCGATCTCGCCAGGAGAGCGGCCGTTCACGACGTACCCGGTCGTGCCGTCCTGCACCGCGTCGGGTGCACCACCCGAGTCGCCCGCCACCACCGGCAGCCCGCTCGCCGACGCCTCGAGATAGACGATGCCGAGGCCCTCCACCTCGAGGCCCGCCTTGCGGGTGCGGCTCGGCATGGCGAACACTTCACCCGCGGCGTAGTACGGCGGCAGCTCGGCCCACGGCTTGGCACCGGCGAAGATGACGTCGCCGGTCACACCGAGCTGGCTGGCGATCCCCTCGACCCGGGTCCGGTGCGGCCCGTCGCCGACCAGCAGGACCGCGGCGCCGGGCACCCGCCGCTGGATCAACGGCAGCGCCCGCACCAGCATGTCCTGACCCTTGCGCTCGACGAGTCGGGAGACGCAGACGACCACCGGCCGGTCCACGAGGCCGTACCGCTCGCGCACGGCCGACCCGTCGACGTCGGGACGGAAGGCGACGTCGTCCACACCCGGGGTCAGCTGCACCATGCGGCCGCCGGCCTGCGCCGACAGCGCCCGTGCGATGCGGTGACGGGTGTAGGTGCCGAGGTAGGTAAGCACGTCGTTGGTGTCGCCGATCCGGCGAAGCAGGGTGCGGGCGCCGGGTGTCGCGGCCCACCAGACCTCATGGCCGTGTGTCGTGGCGACCGTGGTCAGGACGTCGGCGCGCTCCTTGAGCGACCTGGCCATCAGGCCGAGGGGCGCGGCGGCGCCGAACCACACCGAGTTGCAGGACAGGTCCCGGGCGATCTGCACCGACCGCCCGGTGATGGCTCGGGTGGGCAGCATGATGCGGGACGGGTCCCGTACGACGGGAAAGGGCAGACCTCCGTCGAACGCCGCGTCGCCTGCCTGCCGAGCGGTGTGTACCACCACCTCGTCCGGCGGCATCCGCGACACCATCGCGAGCACGAACGACTCGATGCCGCCGACCCGCGGCGGGAAGTCGTTCGTGACGACCAGGGTGCGGGCCATGGTGGGGCAGCCTACGCACCGTAGAAGCGGCTCTCCGTCCATTGGTGTCCGAGGCGACCGTCGCTGCCGGCTCCTCGCTTGCCGGCCCCACGGTCACGTCGCGCAACCACGACTCGTTGGCCGTTACCCGCGGTTCCGTCGTCGCGGGGTCGTGACTCATCAACCTGCGGCGTCTGCAGGTCGATCGGTGCCGACGGCTTGGGACTCGACAGTGGCGGTGACGAGGCCGAAGGCGACCATCGCGGCGAGAGCAAGCCCGCTGACGACGACCGGCACGCGGGTGAAGGTCGACGCGAGCACGACAGCTGCGGTCGCGAGCGCCGCGGCGGGTCTGACTCGCGCGCAGGTGGTGAGGCCTCAGGTGCAGCGCCCAGACGGTCACGACGTACGCCGCGATCGGCACCGTGACGGCAGCAGCCGCGCCCGCCGACGATAGCCTGCCGTGAGTCGCGTGGCCGACGCCGACCGCGAGACCCGCCCCGACTGCGGCGGCCGAGGCGAAGACGGCGATGTGGCCGTATCCCTAGAGGAAGCCGAGCCCGTTGATCATGCAGGACCTGGCCACTCGGACGGCCAGGTCCTGCATGATCAACACCTAAGAGTTGATGCGGATGTGGTCACATCCGGTCGGGGGCGACGATGCCGAGCAGGTCGAGGCCGGTAGCCAGCACCCGGCGGGTCGCGTCGCACAGTGCGAGCCGGCTGGCCCGCACGGGCTGCTCGGCTCGCAGCACCGGGCACGCCTCGTAGAACGACGACAGCGTCGCGGCCACGCCGAACAGATGCGTGCACAGTCGATGGGGTTCCAGCGTCGTGCCGACCTCGTCGACGGCCTCGCCGAACCGGGTCAGTGCGAGGGCGAGTCGCTGCTCGACCGGATGCTCGAGCACCTCGACTCGGGAGGGTACGGCGTCGGCGCGCCTCAACAGGGTCGCCAGCCGGGCGTGGGCGTACTGCAGGTACGGCCCGGTGTTGCCGTCCATCGCGACCATCCGGTCGAGTGAGAAGATGTAGTCGCGGCCCAGGTCGTTGGACAGGTCGGCCCACTTGACGGCTCCGATGCCGACGGCGGCGGCGACCGCCGTACGTTCCGGCTCCGGGAGCTGCGACCCGCGCTCGTCGAGCAGCGCCGCGGCCTTGGCCACGGCCTCGTCGAGCAGGGTCGCGAGGCGCACGTTCTCGCCGCTGCGGGTCTTGAACGGCCGCCCGTCCTCCCCCAGCACCATGCCGAAGCCGACGTGCTCGGCCCGCACCCGCTGCGGCAGCCAGCCCGCGAGCCGGGCCAGCGCGAACACCTGGTCGAAGTGCAGCGACTGGCGGACGTCGACGACGTAGACGATGCGGTCGACGCCGATCTCGTCGACCCGGCGGCGGACCGCGGCCAGGTCGGTCGCGACGTAGCCGAAGCCCCCGTCGGACTTGCGCACGATGAGCGCGAGGGGTCCACCGTCTCGACCGGAGAAACCGGGCGGGAACGCGACCAGCGCCCCGTCGGACTCGTGCAGCAGCCCTGCCGAGTCGAGGTCGGCGATGACGCCCGGCAGTACGTCGTTGTAGCTGCTCTCGGCGGCGATGTCGGCGTCGGTGAGCAGCGCGCCGAGTCGCGCGTACGTCGAGTCGAACCCGGCCAGCGAAGCGGCGACCAGCCCCCGCCACACCTGGGTCGTCTCCCGGTCACCGGACTGCAGCGACACGACGCGCCGGCGCGACCGCTCGGCGAACTCCGGGTCGTCGTCGAATCGGGTTCTCGCGCGCTGGTAGAGCCGGCCCAGCTCGGCGAGGTCGGGCCACCCGGCTGCACCGGGCGGGTCGTCCGGGCCAGCCGGTTTGTCCGAGCCAGCCGGGTTGTCCGAGCCGGCCCGGTCGTGGGCGCCGGTTCGGTCTGCTCGCTCGTCGAGCAGGGCCTCGATGAGCATCCCGAACTGCGTGCCCCAGTCGCCGAGGTGGTTGGCCCGCACGACGTCGTGTCCCAGATGGGCGAGCACCCGCGCCAGGCTGTCGCCGATGACCGTGGAGCGGAGATGGCCGACGTGCATCTCGCGGGCGACGTTGGGCGAGGAGTAGTCGACGACGACGCGCTGCGCGGGGTCGGCGGCCGGCACACCGAGCCGGTCGCCGGCGAGCAGCCCGGTGACGGCGGCCGCGAGCGTCGCGGGACGAAGCGTGAGGTTGAGAAAGCCGGGCTCGGCGATCTCCGGCGGCTCGCACAGGTCGGTGAGCTCGAGGTGCTCGCGCAGCGTCTCGGCCAGCTCGCGCGGCGGCCGACCGGTCGGCTTGGCCAGCCGCAGCGCGAGATTGGTCTGGTAGTGGCCGAACTCCGGGCGCGTCGCCGGCCTCAGCTCGGGGTCGAGCCCGGCGTACGCCTCGCCGAGGGCGGCCGTCACCGCCTGAGTCAGTCGTTCGGCGAGGACAGTCGTGAGCGGTGGCGTCGAGGCGGGCATGGCGGGTCCTTGGCGTCGGGGGGTCGGCGGACGGCCTGCGCTGGCGAGCGGGGTCGGCGGCGCGGCGGGGTCAGCGGACCGGTCGTCGCAGTCGGCGCAGGGCAGGCCGCCGGTCCGCGACCATCGCGGTACGACGGGGAGCCCTCGGCCTGGACATGTGCTCAAGTATGCCGGACTGTCGGGTCAGCGCCTGCGCGAGAACGATCATGAGGCAGATCCGCCCATCGCCGCGCTGGACCCGACTCAAGATCGTCAACGTTCGATCCGATCATGAGGCGGATCAGCCGAGCGTGACGCTCGACCTGTCTCAAGATCGTCGCTGCTGGGCCGAGCGGCGGCAGCATTCGGCGATCTTGAGGCAGGTCAGCCGAGCGCGACGCTCGACCTACCTCAAGATCATTCCTGCGCCGGTCCCCGGCCGGGACTCGGCTCCCGGCCTGCTCATCGGGGCTCCTCGCCGGGTGTGCGGGCTGACGGCCCCGGGGAGTCCGTCGACGGTGCCAGAACGGTCGCGTGACCCGCCGTGCCCGCTCCGAGGTAGAGCCGGGCGACCTCGGGGTTCTCGAGCAGACTGGCGCCCGTCGACGTCAACTGGACGCGTCCCGACTCCATGACCGCGGCGAAGTCCGACGCGGCCAGACCGGATCGAGCGTTCTGCTCCACGAGCAGAATGGTGCGGCCGGAGGACGACAGCGCCCGGATGCTCTCGAAGACCAGCTGCCGCGACTTGGGGTCCAGTCCGATCGACGGCTCGTCGAGCAGGATCAACCTGGGGTCCAGCACCAGCGTGCGGGCCAGCTCCACCTGTTTCTGCTCGCCGCCGGACAGCGAGCCCGCGTGCTCTCCCGCCCGGGCCCGGCAGATCGGGAAGGACGCCACGGCCTCGTCCAGTCGGTCCCGCAGCACCTTCGAGTCCTTGATCAGGTAGCCGCCCATCAGCAGGTTGTCCCAGACGCTCATCGCCGGGAACAGGCTGCGCTCTTGGGGGACGTGCACGATCCCTAGCAAGAGCCTGGCCTTCGGGCTGAGTCGACCGATCGCGTGTCCGTCAAAGGTGACCGTGCCCTTCCGGGGCCGCAGCAGCCCGCTGACCGTCTTGAGGACGGTGGACTTCCCGGCTCCGTTGGGGCCGATGAGGCAGGTGATGGTGCCGGCCTCGACGCTCAGGTCGACGCCCTTGAGGATGTCGCCCGCTCCGTAGCCGGCAATGACTCCGTCAAGCTCAAGGATCGTCGACACCGCTACGCCCCCAGGTACGCGTCGAGGACCTGGGGGTTGGCCTGCACCTCGGCCGGCTGCCCGCTGAAGATCTGCTTGCCGGCGTCCAGCACGATCACCGGGTCGCACAGCCGCATCACGAAGGTCATGTCGTGCTCGACCACGAGGAACGTGATCCCGGCCGCGTGTCGGCTGCGGATGTGCCGCTCCATCGTCTCGATCATCACCGGGTTGACGCCGGCCGTCGGCTCGTCGAGCAGCACCAGTCGGGGCGAGCTCATCAGCACGGCGGCGAACTCCAGCAACTTGCGCTGCCCGTAGGACAGCTCGGCGGCAAGCAGGTCGGCCACCGGGGCGAGCCGGAACTCCTCGAGCAGCTGCTCGGCCTGGGCCCGGTCGCCTCGGGACACCCGTCGGCTGAACAGCTGTGACCAGCCGTAGCCCGCTGCGACCACGAGGTTCTCCAGCACGCTCAGCTGAGGGAACACCCGCGCCTGCTGAAAGGTGCGGGACAGACCCATCCGGTAGAGGCGTCCCGGGTCGGTGCCGGTCACCCGGTGCGCGTCGAACTGCACCTGGCCGGAGTCGGCCCGGAGGTAACCGGTGACGATGTTGAACAGGGTGGTCTTTCCCGATCCGTTCGGACCAATCAGCCCGGTGACAGTCCCCTCGGCAACCTCGAGTGAGCACCCGTCCACAGCCCGGACCCCGCCGAAGACCTTGGTGACCGAGTCGACACCGAGCAACGCGCTCATGGCCGCCCGCCGTGAGGCAGGGCGACCTTGTCCTCGTCGCTCGCGAGCAGCTCGACCGCCGGTGTCTGCGCACCGTCGACCTCGCGAGCACGGCGTCGCATGCGGAGCCGATCCTCGAGGGTCGGCAGAATGCCCCTGGGCAGCACCAGCATGATGACCAGGAACACCAAGGCATAGGCGATGAGGTAGAACTGACTGCCACCCAGCCTGTAGGCCAGCGTCTGTTGGCCCGCCTCGAGGATGAACGCACCGAGAACAGGGCCCCACAGGGTCGCGCGTCCGCCGAGGAACGTCATCAGCACCACCGCGATCGTGATCAGTGGGTCGACGGCGAACTGCGGGTAGATGAACGACTCGTAGTAGGACCAGACGGCCCCGACCATCGCCGTGAGCCCGACGCTCACGGAGAACGCGAGCACCTTCACGCCGGTGACCCGGACACCGACGCCGCGAGCCTTGTCCTCATCCGCGCGTACGGCCACGAGCGCGAGGCCCACCTTGCTGTGCAGCGCGCCGAACGTGAGGAGCATCGCGACTGCGAGCAGCAGCACCAGGACGTAGTAGAACGGCCGCTCGAAGGTCGCCGCGTCGAACGGCGGGATCGGGAGGCTGATGCCCTGCGACCCACCGGTGAGACTGCGCAGGTTGAACGCGAGGGTCTGCACCATGAACAGGAAGGTGATCGTGACGATCGCGAACACGTCGGCACGGGTGCGCATGGACACCAGCGCTATCGGGACACCGATCGCAGCAGCCACGAGCGCAATCACCGGCAGCATGATGAAGGGCTCGTAGCCGCTGCCCAACACGTCGCCATGGAACATCAGCGCCATCGTGTACGCACCGATGCCGAAGAACGCCGCGTGTCCCAGCGACGGGTAGCCGGCGAACCCACCCACGAGGTTCCATGCGCTGGACATGGTTGCGTACATGAGGACGAACACGAGGAGGTTGACCACCCAGTGCTGCAGCCCGAACAACGGGAGCGCCACCAGCACCAGGAAGAAGCCGCCACCGCGACCGAGGCCCCACCGAGTCACAAGGCGCCTCGCCCGACGGTGCCGAACAGCCCTTGCGGTCGCACCAGCAGGACCAGCATCAGGATGACGAAGAAGGTCATCTCCGACCACGACGGCGACACTGTCGAAGCCACGATCGCCGATGACGTGGACACGATCACTGCGGCGACAACGGCCCCGCCCACACTGCCCAGCCCACCGAGCACCACGATCGAGAGCAGTCGGGAGATCAGGTCGTAGTGGCTGCCCGAGTTGAAGGGGTACAGCAGGCCGTAGACCGAGCCCGCCGCCGCGGCGGTGGCGGCACCCAGCCCAAAACCGAGTGCCGCGACACGGTCCGACTCGACGCCGAGCAACCTGGCCGAGTCGGGGTTCTGCACCGTGGCCCGGACCGCTCTGCCGAAGCGCGTGCGGTTGAGCAGCAGGAAGAGCAGACCCAGCGCCGCCAGAGACAGCAGGAACGCCCAAAGCCGGACCTGGGTGATCTGGTAGCCGAACACCGTCCAGCTGGCGTTCTCGTAACCCGTGTTGATGCTGCGGTAGCTCGTGTTCCAGGTGATGCTCATGAAGCCCTCGAGCAGCAGGGCCACTGCGAAGGTCACCAGCAGGCTCAGCTCGGAGCGGTCCTCGCGGCGGAGGGGGCGCAGGAAGAGGAGCTGGACCGCGACCCCGACCGCGAACATGATCAGGGTGGTGATCGGGATCGCCAGGAACGGGTCGATGCCGAAACTGACGAACAGCTGGTAAGCCAGGTACGCGCCCAGGATGACCATGGCGCCCTGAGCGAGGTTCACCACCTTCATGATCCCGAAGATCAGCGTCTGACCGGACGCCATCAATGCGTACACGCCCCCGGTCAGGACGCCGAGGATCACGCCCTGGACGAGGGCATGCACAGGCGGTCACCCACCCCAGCTGGGCTTGGGATAGAGCGGCTTGGCCTTCGCTACGTCAGCGGGGTACACGGGAACGAGCTTGCCGCCCTGCCACTGCACGAGGTGGAAGGTTCCCTTCGGCTCACCGATCGCGTTCCAGCTCAGGTTGCCGAGCACAGTGGGCCACGTGCCCGAGTGCAGGGTCTTGATGATGGTCGCGTTGTCGATCTTCCCGGTCTTCTTGGCGACCTCCTCCAGCACCTGACCGGCTGCATACGACTCGGCACTGGTGTTGTCGATCGTGTCCGCCGTCCCGCCGTACGCCTTGATGTACGCCGCGCTGAACGCAGCGCTCCCGAACGCCGTGGAGCCGGGGAACCAGTCGCCGGAGGACGTGATGCCCGTCGTGTTGGACGCGCCCACCTTGCTCGGGAACTCGACCGGAGAGTTGGCTCCGTTGCTCATGTACATGAACTTCGGGCTGAACTTGAGCTGCACGAGGCTCTTGACCTGCGCATAGGCATCCTCGCTCTGCGTGCCGCTGACGAGCACATCGGGCTTCGCCGCCGCGATCTTGGCCGCGATCGGGGAGAAGTCCTGGGTCTCGGCCGGGTAGACCTGCTTGTAGACCGTCTTGATCCCGGCCGCCTCGAAGCGAGCCCTGATCGCTTCTGCGATGGGGGCCGCGAACGGGTCGTCGAGCTCGGCGTACGCGGCAGTCTTGGGCCGGGCGGCCGCGGGCAGCGAGAGGATCCAGTCGGCGAACACCTCACCCTGCTTGATCACCGGGGCCGGCTGGATGAAGAACAGGTTGTCCAGCTTGGCGTCGAAGACCGCGGGACCACCGCCCGCCGGCTCGATGAACGAGTAGCCGAAGCGCTTGGCGACCTGCGACGCGGGAACGGTCAGCAGGCTCGAGAACGGCCCGAACACGAGGTCCACATGGTCCTGGTTGATGAGGTTCTGGTAGTTCGTCACCACCTGCGAGGGGCTGGAGGTGTCATCGACGATCTTGAACTTGACCTGGCGGCCCAGGATCCCGCCCTTGGCGTTGACCTGCTTGGCCCACAGCAGGTAGCCGGCCTTCACCGCCTTGCCCGGATCGGCGAAGTCGCCGGTCAGGGAGATCGAGGCACCGATGACGAGCGGCTTGCTCTTGGCCGACGACCCCGATCCGTTGGAGGTACCGGAGCAGGCAGCCAACGAGATGAGCCCTACAACGAACGCCGCCGTGACCCCCAGCCGCAAACGATTGCTTTGAGATACCACTGTGTCCTCCGGACGACGACGGGGTTCGGGAGCGCGACGTGGGCGGCTGCCTCTCGGGCAGCGTCCACGCCTAAACAATCGATTGCCGTCAACGTGCACCCAGTCAGACCCGCGTGTCAAGCATCCGCCTGGGGCTGGTTCCTCGGAGGAACGGTGCGAGACTCGGACAGATCGGACCAAGTGCAATCGATTGCCGAAAGACTCGCCCGGCGACCTCGCGGGCGGCAGCGCCCGGTTCGGAACACCCCCGCCGACCTGGCCCGCTGCTCCGACCACTTGAGGTGCGGCCAGCGCGGTGCCCTGCGGATGGGAGCGTCCGACAAGAATGCGCGCGGCCGGCCTGACATGATCGTGCCCGCTCGGACGAGGAGGCAGTGCATGAACAGAGCGCGGTGGGCCTTCGGCCTGGTCGTCGTCGCGACCGTCGGGATGTGGCTGGGCATCGTGCTGGCGCCGGGCAAGGACGAGTCGGCAACCGTGCTCTACCAACAGGTGCTCGACGCGCGCGGACGGGAGTTGGCCAGCGCCTGGCTGTTCGTGCTGGCCGGCGCCTCGTTTGCCGTCGGAGGGGCCCTGATCCTGGCGCGGCTCGGGTCCCGGGTCGCTCAGGTGGGGGTGCTGATGCTCATCGCCGGGTCGGTGTGGCCGGTGGCGCGGGGCGTCTCGGCGGCGCTGGCCGTCGCGGCCGTCGACGCGGACGCCGGACCCGGGCTCTTCGACTCGATGACCGGCTCAGCTGCGTGGGGACCGTTGCTGGTTTTCCTGCCGGTCTTCCTGCTCGCGCCCCTTGTGCTCGGCATCGGGCTGTGGAGAGCCGGGCTCGCCCCGCCGTGGCCGGGGCTGCTATGGATCGTCGGCGTGGTCGTCTATGTCGCGCTGGAATCCAGCACCCTGCCCGCGGGCATCGGCTTCGCGGTCGCGGGAGTGGGCTTGTGCTGGTGCGTCGCCTCAGCGGTCGGTCGGGCCAGCACGGCGCAGTTCCAGGCCTCGCGAGCCTGACGCGTACCGGTGGCGCGGTCCGGCGCGTCAGCCGCTCGACGTACCGACCAGCTGGGAGTGTGCCTCACGCACCGGCACAGCGATCGGCCCCGCTGTCTTCGCGATCTCTCCACCCGGCACCGCGAACGGGCCGGCACCGTTGACGGTGAACCTCGCCGACCAGTACGTCGTGACGCTCACGTCTCGCTCACCGGGGCCGGCGTATGTGTAGCTCACGGACTGGTCGGGGTAGGCGCCACCGGGTTGGTCGAAGACCTTTGCGATCCCGTGGTCGAAAGTCCACTCCCAGCGGGCGTGTGCCATGACGACCACCGAGAACCCGAGCACATCGAACGGCCGCGTCGTCATCGTCCGCGGCTCCCCGGCCGCGAACAGTGTCGGCAGGTTGACCAGTCCCCCGCTCGCAGGTTGGAACGTCGGCGCGGCATCGGGCAGGTAGCGGACCACCCGGTCGCGGATCGCCTGCCCGACGTCAGAGACCGTGGCCGGCCGGTCGCCGGGACCGAGACAGACGTTGCCCTGCAGCCGCCACGGGCCGTCCCCGTGTCGCAGGTAGACGCGGAAGAGCACGTCCAGCGCGTCCGGGCAGCCGGCCGCGGCGCCGGTGCACATCACGTTGGCGTCGCTGATCTGGTCGCTCAGGCAGGCAGGTACGACGCTCCACTCGCAGTCCGTGCATTGCGAGTTCTGATGAGTCGCCTGCCAGATGTCGCTGCCCGGCGTCGCGTTCGGAAAGCTGACGCCTGACGTGACGACGGAGTCATTCCTGTCGTCACCCGTGGTCTGCGTGCATGTGTAGTCATCCTGCGGATCACATGTATCGGCGTGCGCAGTCACCACACCGACTAGCCCAACGACTGGCAACACGAGCATCAGGACAGGAATGGCGCGCCTCATGAGCTCTCCAGATCAAACAGGTTCGCGATGATCCATCCGTGGCCGGTTTGGACCAGCGAAAGGTCCAGGTGATGGCGACTCGAGGGAATGTGCTTCTTAACGTTCATCGATGGGTCAAGGACGTCATAGCCCTTCGCTACGAAACGGACTTCAGCTGCAGCCGTGCGTTTCGCTATGTCATGAACACGTACTGACTTCAACAAGAAGGCTGCGTCCGGAGTGGACTCCCCTTGACGAACGTTGGTGCGAATGATCTTGATTGCGTTGAAGCACGGGCACGATCGAGCGACATGCGAAGCCAAAACTTCTGCGTTGCTCGTCCTCGCGGCTCTCGTGAAAGCGCGGTAGTAGGCGCGGACTGCGGCTTCTACCTGGGCCTTCTTGGTGAGAGCGGCGGGCGACGTGCTCACACCCGACGACACCGACGGAGTCGGAACGGTGCTCGGTTTCGCTGGGTCCCCCGAGCAACCACTGAGCGTGACCGCCAGCAGGACGCTTATGCCGACTGGAGCAAGGCGCCGGATCCCCGTCGGCATGGAGGGAGCATAAGCGACAACCCGGGCACCACGGCAA
The DNA here is from genome assembly GCA_030841245.1 of Actinomycetota bacterium. Lineage (GTDB taxonomy): Bacteria > Actinomycetota > Actinomycetes > JACCUZ01 > JACCUZ01 > JAVEDG01. The sequence goes on along the minus strand of JAVEDG010000237.1, from coordinate 3,933 downwards.
GGCTCGTCCACAGGTCGATCGCCCGTTACGAAGCAGACATATCGGGCACATGACCACGATGAGCCCGTTCATCTCCCTCGTGACCCTGACCGCCCTGGCCGTCATCGTCCTGATGGCGCTGCCGGCGATGGTGACCTCGTTGAGCTGACGCCGCAGCGTACGGAAGTACGGTTGAACGGACACCTCGCAACGGGCGCAAGCCGCTGATCTGCGCCTTTGTCGGCACGGCTGGCCGACTTCTGCCGATGGACCGTCTTTCGGTACCGGAACCGGACCATGCTGCGCCGACGAGCAGGTCAGTGCACCAGGCTGGGAGGCTGCGCCACGTGGTGCAGCTCGGCCCAGGTCCGGGCCAGCGCGATCCGCTGCGGTCCCGTCGGGTGCGTCGCGAAGAGCCCGAACAGCAACGGCGGCGGGTCGAGGTCGCTCAGGTTGGTGACGGACAGCCGGGCCTGCATCCGCACGAACGTGTCCGGGTCGTGGGTCAGGTTGAGCGAGTGGACGTCGGCGCGGGTCTCGATCCGGCGGCTGATCAGCGTCTGGCCGGGACTGGTCAGGAACGAGACCAGCGCCACCATGGCGAGCAGCAGCGCGACCGCGGTGCCGTCACCGAGCGAGTCGACTCCGGCCCAGGACAGCAGTCGCGGCCATCGCAGCAGCAATCCCAGCAGGCACATGAAGGCCGCAACCCCGATCGCGCCGGCGAACGTCCCCCACAAGACGTCCTTGTTCTTCGCGTGCCCCAGCTCGTGCGCGACGATCAGCCGCACCTCGTCGTCCGACGCCGACTTGAGCAACGTGTCGTAGACGACGATCCGCCGGGTTGCGCCGAACCCCGACACGTAGGCGTTGAGCGCTGTCGTACGCCGTGACGCGTCGGCCACCAGCACGTCCTTTGCGGGTACGCCGTCCTCCGCCGCCATCCGCAGCAGCGACGTGCGCAGGGGGCCCTGATGCATCGGGGTGAACTTGTTGAACAACGGCTCCACCACGACCGGGTAGGCGAACGACACCACGACGACCAACACGGCTCCGCCCACCGCAGCCCAGGCCCACCACCAATCCGGCGTCCACCGCACGAGCCCGAGCACGCCGTACATCGCGATGAGCACGACGACGAGGCTGATCGCGTAGGACTTCCCCGCGTCGGCGAACCAGCTCCCCCAGCCTTGCGTCGACAGCCCGTACCGGCGCAGCACCTGCTCGCCCCACATGTCGAACGGCAGTGTGACCAGCCAGCCGATCGCCGTGATCGCGATGCTGCCGAACAGCACCCGCCAGCCCCAGCCGCCACCCACCGGCGACGCGACCGCCTTCACGATGCGCGCGCCGAGCGGGCTCAGCCCGACGACCAGCGACACGAGCAGGCTCAGGCCGAACGAGATCAGTCCCGGCGGCCGGACCGCGCTGTGGAAGGCGTCCAGGCGCGCCATCTGAGCGGCCGTGAAGTCACGCGCGGGGTCGGCGGGGACGGGGCTGACGCCGTGCGTCGGCAGCGGCCGCCACGGCGTGATGACGACCAGCAGCGCGACGACCGCGACGGTCAGTACGACCAGCGCGACCCACAACACCGCACGGCTCACCCCGGACCCAGCCTCTGCTTCGATGACCGCAACTCCCGCAAGTTCCCTGCCCGGGAGCCCCGAGCCTGACCGGCTGCGCTGTCGGCAACGCAGCACCGACGCTAGCCGACGCAGCCTGGCCCGGCAGATTGCTCGGTGGGCCGCTGCGCCACAGCCGCAGTGAACTTGAGACAGTCAGCACCGCTGCCAAGCGCGGCCTTGTCTCAAGATCAGAACCGGGGGGCGGGCGCGGCCCCCTAGGCGAGCGCCGCCATGTAGGACCGCCACTCGGCCTCGAGGTGCTTCTTGGAAAACCCCGAGTGCCCGGTGCATTGTCCCGTGAGTCGTCCAGCGAGCCGGGGTGCGCACTCATCAGCCGGTAGAGCTTGAGCAGCCTGGGCTCGCCGTAGTGCTCGGCGATCATCCGGCAGGCAAGGTACGAGCTCTCGTGGGCCATCGCGAACCGCGGACGACATGGACGGCCTCGAGGTCCCACAGGTCGACGAACCTCGACTCGGGGACGGTGGTCGCGGCATCGTGGTCACCGGCGAGGAGCAGTCCGTCTCCGTGCGGTACGACGGTCAGGGACCGGATCCGCTTGATCCGCGAGCCGGTGCCGACGAGCCTGTAGTGCAGCGACACCTGGATGATGCGGGAACCCTTGGGCAGCCTCGCCGCTCGCGAGGGCAGCAGGCTCGGCCCTCCGGGAAGTCAGCCAGGCCCTATGTGCCCGCCTGAGCCAGCAGGTACACCTGCCACTGGTGGACCAGCTGTCGTGGCGTCAGTCCGAGGACCCGCCGCAGGACGACGCCCGGCTGCCCACCTGTGCTGCCGGCCAGCCCGGCGTAGTAGCGCACGAGGCGGTGCACGCCGTACCGCCCGGCGATCATCCGGCAGGCCAGCCAGGAACCCTCGTACGCCGGCGCGATACGACCCTTCGCCGCGTCGAAGTCCTTCGAGGTGGGCAGCCGACGCGGAGTGTGCCCGTTGCGGACCTGGCGCAGCACGTCTCCCGCGACGACGCTGACCGGCAGGCTCACCGGCCGGTAGGCGACGAAGTCGGCGAAGCCCTCCGAAAGCCAGAGCGGCACCGGCCGGACCGTAGTGGCGCGAGTGGCCACATGAGTGACCTCGTGGGTCAGCACCACCTGCCGGCCGACCGGGCCGAGGCTGGCCCAGGCCTTCGGGTTGATGACCACCCGGTCGCCGCTGGTGCCTGACCCCTCCTCCGCGTTGCCCGTGGTGACCGCCGCGACCTGCGAGAGCCCCCGTCCGTCGCTGCCGATGAGCCGGGCCATCTCGCGCCGGTCCGCGGGGACGATGACCACCGGGTACCGCGGCCAGGGGCGGGTCCACACAGAGCGCACCTGGGCCACCGCGGTGTCGGCGTCCGCGGCCACAGCGCGCAGGTCGGCGCCCTTGGCACCGATGACCAGGCTGCGTCTGCCGTGGACCACGTCGATCGGGCCGAGGTCCCAGATGTCGGGGTCGGCGCGCGGACCGTTGCCCGCGGCGTCGCGGTCGCCGGCCACCCGCCATTCGCTGCCGTCCGGGACGAAGGTCAGGTAGCGATCGTGGTCGACGGCACTGCTCTGCGCATCGTACCGGTACTTCAGGTCGACCCGGGCGATGAACGAGCCGGCTGGCAGTCGGGCGGCGCGCGCCGCGGGCAGCGCCGGGCCGGTGCCGACGTAGCGCAGGCTGAACGAGTAGATCGGGATCTGCTGCAGGCGGGCGAAGACCCGCGCCTCGCGCGCCCGGAAGGCGGCCGCCCGTGGGTCGATGGTGGCGAGGAACTGGCGACGCTGGTCGGTGACGACCGCGCGCCCCATCCGGGTGAGCACGTCGTCGACGGCGACCACCCGCGCCGCCTCGGCGGCCGAGCTCGAGGTGGCGCCCGAGGTCGGCGTGGTCGAGGCTCTGCTGGCACTCGGGCTGGGCGGGGCTCCCTCGGACCGCCCTCCGTTGGTGAGCCACCAGGCCAGGCCCGCGATCGCAGCGGCGACGAGGACGACCGCGCCAATGGCGGCCGGCCACGAGGGGCCACGCGGCCCGGACGGCGGCACCGGCGGGTCAGCCGGGGCCTCGGGGGTCACCACGTCGGCATGCTACGTGCGGGATCGGGCCGGGCAGCCGAACCGGCGCGGCGTCAACCGCGACCGGAGCAGCGCGTCCAGGTCAATCGGAGCGGCGCGTCCGGGTCAACCGGAACCCACTGCCTGCGGTCAGGGGCGCCCGGCGCCGGTGACCGGCATGGAGTACAGGGAGGCGAGCTGCACCGACTCGCCCGGGTGCGGCGCGTGGATGATCTGGCCGTTGCCGACGTAGATCGCGACGTGGCTGATCGGGCTGTAGTAGAAGACCAGGTCGC
>JAVEDG010000416.1 GCA_030841245.1 Actinomycetota bacterium | reverse complement strand
CCGGCAAGATCTCCGTGGTGAAGATGAACGTCGACGAGAACCCGCGCACCGCGGCCAAGTACGGCATCGTCTCGATCCCGACGATGAGCGTCTACCAGGGCGGCGAGGTAGTGAAGACGATCGTCGGAGCCAAGCCCAAGGCGATCCTGCTGCGTGACCTCGAGGCGTTCATCTAGCCTCCCCGCTCTCGTCCAGACCGGGTTTGCCTCCCGCCGGATTTGAGTGGCCCCGGCTTTTGTAGGGCCGCGGACGGGGTAGCAGACGGCTAGCATCGTCCGGACGGCCAGGGGACGGTGACCAGACCCGGTTCAGCAGACGCGGAGCCGGCCTGGTGACCGGGCCGAACCCGAAGGAGCGCCTCGCCGATGACCTTCGACCGCACGTACCGCCGGGGTGACACCGGACCGGTGGTGACCGAGATCAATGTGAAGCTCGGCGTTCTGGGACTGCTCACTGGCGGCGACGTCGTCGCAGACCCCTCGCCGGTCGAGTTCGACGCGGCCACCGACCAGGCGGTGCGCACGTTCCAGCAGCAGCGCGGGATCACCGTGGACGGCATCGTCGGGCCCAAGACCTACCAGGCGCTCGAGGAGGCCCGGTGGCGTCTCGGAGACCGCATCCTGGCCTACGTCCCGGCCCGGCTGATGGCGGGCGACGACGTGGCGGCACTGCAGCGCCGGCTTCTCGACCTCGGCTTCGACTGCGGGCGGGTGGACGGGCTCTTCGGGGCCGAGACGGAGCACGCGCTGCGCGACTTCCAGCGCAACGTCGGCATCGTCCCCGACGGGACGTGCGGACCGGCCACGTTCAAAGCCCTGCACCTGCTGACCCGCACCGTGGTCGGCGGTCGACCCCAGGCCATGCGCGAGTCAGAGGCGATCAACCGCGCCGGCCCGACCCTGACCGGCAAGCTGGTCATCGTCGACCCGGGCCACGGCGGGTCGGACAGCGGGGTCGCGGGGCACGGCCTCGACGAGGCCGGCATCGTCTACGACCTGGCCTCCCGCGTGGAGGGCCGGCTGGCCGCCACCGGCTCGACCGCCTTCCTCACCCGCGGGCCCGACGGCGACATCGACGACGTGGACCGGGCCAGCTTCGCCAACGCAGCGGGCGCCGATCTGTTCATCTCGTTGCACGTCGATGCGCACGCGAACCCGGAGGCCGCGGGGTGCGCCACCTACTACTACGGCAACGACCGGCTCGGGCACCACTCCGAGGTCGGTGAGTCCTTCGCCGAGCTGGTGCAGAAAGAAGTGTGCGCACGCACTGATCTCACGGACTGCCGGACGCATCCCAAGACGTGGGACCTGCTCCGGCGTACCCGCATGCCGACGGTGCAGATCGAGGTCGGCTACGTCACCAACCGCGGCGACGCCGCGCGGCTGACCGACCCGGCGTTCCGCGACGTCGTCGCGGAAGCGATCGTCGCGGCCGTCCAACGGCTCTACCTGCCGCCAGGGGAGGACTCGGGGACGGGTCTGCTGCGGATCCCGGCGCTTCGCGCGTAGCGCGTTCAGACCGGCCGGAAGGCCGGCTCCGGGCTCATCGAGCCGAGCAGCCGCTCCAGGGCCACCTCGACGTCCTCCCGCCAGGACGCGGCGGTCTTCAGGTCGAGGCGCAGCCGCGGGAAACGGTGATGCGGGCGGACCGTCTTGAAGCCGACGGCGAGCAGGTAGTCGGCGGGCACGACGCAGGACGACCGGCGCGACCGGCCGTGGTCCTCGTCGTCGTCGTCGACCGACATCCGGCCGAACGCCTCGATGGCCCGGACCCCGCGACGGGACAGGTCCTTGGCCGCACCCTGGACGAGCATCCGACCCAGCCCGCCGCCGCGGAAGTCCGGCAGGATGCGGGCGGTCATCATGAGCACCGCGTCGCCGGACACGGGGGAGGTGGGGAAGGCCAGGCTGCGAGGGACGTGGACCGGCGGCGCGTAGAGCACGTAGCCGGCGGGCAGCGAGTCGACGTAGGCGACCTTGCCGCACGAGCCCCAGTCGAGCAGCGTGGCCGAGACCCAGGCCTCCTTCTCCAGCTCGGGGTCGCCGGACTCCTCCGCCACCTCGCGCGACTTGGGGTCGAGCTCCCAGAACACGCAGCGCCGGCAGGTCCGGGGCAGGTCCTCCAGGTTGTCCAGCGTGAGGTTGGCGAGCCGTCTCGACACGCAGGACTCCCCTTTCCTGTTCCGGTCGTGCCCTTACCCGTAGTCGGGAGCGACCGTGCAACACTTGGCGGCGAGACAGCCCGACCGGGGGCACCGGAGACCGCGGAGCCGGCCGACGGTCATGGTAGTGGCGATGCGGCCCGTGCGGCACCCGTCGGGACGGCGTCACTCGTCCCGGCGCCCGGGCCGGTCGCCGGCCGGACGGGCGAACAGTTCCCCGCGACCGCGAAGGAGTGCAGTGTCCCCGCCGAGCCCGTCGTCCGGATCGCGCCTGGACCCGCACCACGACCGTTACGCGGAGCGGGCCAAGGGCATGACCGCCTCCCAGATCCGCGCGCTGTTCGCCGTCGCAGCGCGCCCCGAGGTGGTGTCCCTCGCCGGCGGGATGCCCTACCTCGCCGCACTCCCCATGGGCAACCTCGCGGCGCTGATGACCGAGCTGGTCGCGACCCGCGGGGAGCAGGCACTGCAGTACGGCTCCGGCCAGGGCGACCCCGGGTTGCGTGAGCAGATCTGCGAGGTGATGGCGCTAGTCGGCATCAGTGCCCACCCCGACGAGGTGGTCGTGACCACCGGCTCGCAGCAGGCACTCGATCTGGTGACCCGCATCTTCGTGGACCCGGGCGACGTCGTGCTGGCCGAGGCGCCGTCGTACGTCGGTGCGCTCGGTGCCTTCCGCTCCTACCAGGCCGAGGTGCGTCACGTCGCGATGGACGAGCACGGACTGGTGCCCGCCGCCCTGCGGGCCGCGCTCGACCGGCTGCGGGCCCAGGGCCGCCGGGCCAGCTTCCTCTACACCGTGCCCAGCTTCCACAACCCCGCCGGCGTCACGGCGACACCCGATCGGCGCCGCGAGATCGTCTCGATCGCCCGCCAGCACGACCTGCTCGTCCTCGAGGACGATCCGTACGGTCTGCTCGGCTTCGACGGCACCGTCCCTCGCGCACTGCGCGCGGACGAGGCCGAGCAGGTCATCTACCTCGGCTCGTTCTCCAAGACGTTCGCACCCGGGCTGCGGGTCGGGTGGGCGCTGGCGCCCCACGCCGTGCGCGACAAGCTGGTGCTGGCCTCGGAGGCCACCCAACTGTGCCCCTCGTCGTTCTCGCAGCTCGCCGTGTCCACCTATCTGCGCACCCAGCCCTGGCAGGAGCAGGTCAAGACCTTCCGCGAGGTCTACCGGGAGCGCCGGGACGCGATGCTGGAGGCGCTGCACGACCTGATGCCGCCGGGCAGCACCTGGACGAGTCCCGCAGGTGGCTTCTACGTCTGGCTCACACTGCCCGAGGGCATCGACTCGGCCGCGATGCTCCCTCTGGCGATCGGCGAGCGGGTCGCCTACGTGCCCGGGACCGCGTTCTACGCCGGCGCCGACGTCCCGCGGGAGGCCGACCGCACCATGCGCCTGTCGTTCTGCTACCCGCCGCCCGAGCGGATCCGCGAGGGGGTACGCCGGCTGGCCGGTGTCGTCGAGCGGGAGCTCGACCTGAGGTCGACCTTCGGAAGTGACCGCGGGCCGGCGCGGGGCCACCACGAGCCCTCCCTTGGTCGGGTCAGCGGGCCGGGGCCGGAGACGACGTGAGCAGGCGCCCGCATCGCGCGCACGGGTGCCGAGTCGCCATGTCCCTCTGTCGACATGTCGTTACATGGTCGCGGAAGCCAGGAGGCCGGTCATGGAGCTGATGCCCCGCGTCGTCGTGCTGGCCGGCGGGCTCTCGCACGAGCGCGACGTCTCGTTGCGCTCGGGCCACCGGGTCGCCGACGCCCTGCGCGACGCCGGACTGGAGGCGGTGCTCCGGGACGTGGTCGCCGACCTGGTCGCGGCGCTGCCCCAGGAGTCACCGGCCGTGGTCTTCCCCGTGCTGCACGGCGCCTCCGGCGAGGACGGCGCGATCCGGGCCGTGCTCGAGCTGCTGGGCGTCCCGTATGTCGGGTCTCGGCCCGAGGCGTGCCGGTTGGCCTTCGACAAGGCGATGGCCAAGACCCTGCTGGCCCGGGCGGGGGTGGCGACACCCCGGTCGGTGGTGCTCAACCACGCGACGTTCCGCGACCTCGGCGCGGCCGCCCTGCTCGACGCCATCACCAAGTCGTTGGGTCTCCCCCTGGTCGTCAAGCCGAACCGGGGCGGATCCGCGCTGGGCACCAGCGTCGTGCGCCACCGTGACGACCTGCCGGCCGCGATGGTCGAGGCCTACGCGTACGACGAGGCGGCGCTGATCGAGACGATGGCGACCGGCACTGAGGTGACCGTCACGGTGCTCGACGGCAACGACGACGGCAACGCCGGCGGAGACGCCGGCAACGACGACGGCGGAGACGCC
>JAVEDG010000411.1 GCA_030841245.1 Actinomycetota bacterium | reverse complement strand
ATTGTCGTGGCCGCGACCAGGTCGCCCTCGTGCCGGGCGAGGTAGAGCCGGATCCGGTCCGGGTCCTCCTCGCGCATTGCGGTCCACATCCGCTGGAAGTAGGGCAGCGGGCGCCCGGTGAAGCCGTCGCGCTCGGCGGTCTCGAGGTAGAGGCGGTGGAAGTCGGGCAGGTCCTCGGCCGCGCCCTGGGTCACCTCGACCCCGGCCTTGTCGGCCTTCTTGATGTTGCGTCGCCACAACTGGTTGAACCCCGCCAGCAGCTCCTGCTCCGAGCGTCCGGCGAGCGGCACCTGGAAGACGAACTGCGGCTGGCCCGCGCCGAAGCCGTCGTCGCCGGCGGGTGGCCGCCAGCCGAGGCGGCGCAGTGTGGCCGCGGCCCGCGCCGCGACGTCGTTGCCCTCGTCGGGCTGGAGGTCGGCGAGCCGCTTGGCGGTCTTCTCGGCGATGGCCGCCTTGACCGTGGCCGCGGACCAGCGTCGCGCGACCACCGGCGGGCCCATCTTGATGCCGAACGCACCGGCGGCCCGCAGGTGCTCGACCATCGGTGCCAACCAGGCCTCGAGGTCGTCGGCGGACCAGTCGATCACCGGTCCCTCGGGCAGGTAGGCCAGGAACCTCTTCACCTTGGGCACCTGGCGGTAGAGCACAAGACCGGCACCGACCAGCGCGTCGGTGTCGTCGTACCAACCCAGGCTCTCGTGCCGCCACTCGGCCTTGACCTCGCCCCACGACGGGCACTGCAGGAAGCTGGCCGACGCGCGGGCGGCGAGGAAACGCAGGTGCTCCGTCGCCTCGATCGGGCGGACGGTCAGCGGCATGGCGCTCCTCGGGCGGTCTGGCTCGTCGTACGGCTGACGACGGGACGAGGCTACCCACGGATGCCCACGCCCCGGGCGCGTGCACACCCGGGGCGTCGTCTAGTGAGAACCGCCGCGGAGGGGACGCGGCCGATCTGCTCGCTCAGACCTGGCGGTTGGCCTGGGCCTCGATCTCGAGGCGGATCTTCTTCGAGACCAGCACGCCGCCGGTCTCGAGCGCGACGTTCCAGGTCATCCCGAAGTCCTCGCGGTCGATCTCGCCGGTCGCGGTGAGGGCGATCTTCTCGTTGCCCCACGGGTCCTTGGCCAGGCCCTCGAGCTCGACCTCCAGCGGCACCTCACGGGTGACGCCCTTGATGGTCAGCTCGCCGAGGGCGTGGAAGGTCGCGCCGTCCTGGCCGGTCACCTTCGAGATGGCGAACTTGATCTCGGGGTACTTCTCGATCTCGAGAAAGTCCCCGGAGCGCAGGTGGGTGTCCCGGTCGGCGTTGCCGGTGGTGATGCTCTTGGTGGCGATGGTCGCCTCGGCGGTGGACTCGAGCGGGTTCTCGGCGATGGTCACCGAGCCGGTGTACTCCTCGAAGTGGCCGCGCACCTTGGTAACCATCAGGTGGCGGGCGAGGAAGCCGATCGTGGTGTGCGCCGGGTCCAGCACGAACGTGCCGGCGGTCGGCAGCTCGACGCCGTCGACGACGCGGACACCGGCGGTCTGGGTCTGGGTGTGGAGCTCGGTCATGACGAGGTCCTCTCGTAGGGGTCGTACGTCGCGAATCGGTCAGTTGCCTGCTGAAACAGAGATTGCACCTTCAACATTCCCGTTGTCAAGCAGCGTGCGCTATGATCATGGTCATGTCCACGTCGCCAGGGTCGCCAGGGTCGCCAGGCTCCGGGTCCCCAGGGTCAGGGTCGCCGGCTGCGCGCCTCGACGACGACCGGCTGACCCTGGTCGGCCTGTTCGCCGAGGTGTTCCAGGCGGTGCAGGCACGCCTGCTCGCCCAGCTTGCGGTGCACGGGCTCTCCGGCGTCGACTTCGAGGTGCTGGTGCGGTTGTCCCGCACGCCCGAGGGCATGCTGCGGATGAGCGACCTGGCAGCGCAGACGACGCTCACCACCAGTGGGGCAACCCGGGTGGTCGACCGGCTCGCCGCGGTCGGCCTGGTGTCCCGGCGTGCGTGCGACCTCGACCGCAGGAGCACCTATGCCGTGGTCACCGAGTCTGGACGCGCCCGGGTCGACGAGGTGCTGCCGGGGCATCTGAGCCTGGTCTCGCAGATGCTGGTCGCGCCGCTTCAACCCGTCGCACGCGAGGCGTTGGAGTCGGCGCTGCGGGCGGTCCGTGACGCGGTTCGGCCCGGTGCGACAGCAGGTGCCGACGGTCCGGTGGCACCGGGCCGGCCCGCGCCGGCCGCCGGCGCACTGGTCTAGCGGGGCAGCCGCTCGCGCAGGAAGGCGATGTCGGCGCCTTGACCGGCAACGCCCCCGGGCGTCTCGCAGACGACCGGTGCCCCGGCGGCGGCGGCCACCGCCACGATCTCGTCCGGGTCGATCCGGCCGGAGCCGAAGTTGTCGTGGCGGTCCGCGCCCGAGTCGAAGGTGTCCTTGGAGTCGTTGGCGTGCACCAGGTCCACCCGACCGGTGACGGCCTTCACGCGGTCGACGATGCCGGGCAACTCCTCACCACCCGCGTGGGCGTGGCAGGTGTCCAGGCAGAAGCCGATGCGGTCCATGTCGACCCGTCCGGCCAGCGCGTCCCAGAGCCGGGCCACCCGGTCCAGCCGCCGCGCCATGGCGTTGCCGCCACCGGCGGTGTTCTCGATCAGCACCGGGAGTGCGAGCTCCGTGCGCTCGAAGGTCTTGCACCAGTTGTCGACGCCCAGCGCCGGGTCGTCGTCCTTGAGCACATGTCCCCCGTGCACGATCAGGCCCTTGGCGCCGATCGCGGTGGCCGCCTGCACCTGCTGGTCGAGCAGCTTGCGGCTCGGGATGCGGATCCGGTTGTTCGACGTCGCGACGTTGATGACGTACGGCGCGTGCACGTACAGGTCGACGTCGGCCTGCGCGGCCGCGGTGCGCAGCGCCTCGCCGCCCCCGGCGTACGCGACGACCGGACCCTTCCAACCCTGCGGGTCCCCCAGGAAGAACTGGGCCAGGTCGGCGCCTCGTGCCTGGGCCTCGGCGACCGGGTCGGCCTGGTCGACATGAGCTCCGATGCGCAGTGCGGTCATCGTCCGAGCCTATGACGGGGAGCGGACAGCCCGCGTGGCCGCGACCGGCTGCCGGCGGCGGCCGGTCGCGAAACCCGGCCAGGAAGGTGCGCCTGCTGTGGAGGAGATTTCTATAGCCCGGCCCGGCCCCTGTAGCCTGTCCTCCGGTGCCCGCCGCTGACCACGCGGTGGGCGACGCAGTAACCCTCCTGTCACGGAAAGGCCGTGGCCGTCGAGTCCAGAGGAGGTGGGTTGCCCGCATGCGTCATTACGAGCTCATGGTCATTCTCGATCCCGACATCGAGGAGCGCACCGTTGCACCAGCACTCGACCAGTTCCTGAACGTCGTGAAGACCGACGGCGGCAGCGTCGAGAAGGTCGACATCTGGGGGCGACGCCGCCTCTCGTTCGAGATCTCGAAGAAGACTGAAGGCATCTATGCCGTCGTCGACCTGCAGGCCGAGCCGGCGACGGTCAAGGAGCTGGACCGCCAGCTCAACCTCAACGAGGCAGTGCTGCGCACCAAGGTCATCCGCCCCGACCACCGCTAAGGACAAGAGCCATGGCAGCAGGCGACACCAACATCACCCTCGTCGGGAACCTCGTCGACGACCCGGAGCTGCGGTTCACGCCGTCCGGAGCCGCGGTCGCGAAGTTCCGGGTCGCGTCCACGCCCCGGTTCCTGGACAAGGCGACCAACGAGTGGAAGGACGGCGAGAGCCTCTTCCTCAGCTGCAACGTGTGGCGCCAGGCGGCCGAGAACGTCGCCGAGTCACTGCAGCGCGGCATGCGGGTCATCGTGTCCGGGCGGCTCAAGCAGCGCTCGTACGAGACCAAGGAGGGCGAGAAGCGCACCGTCTTCGAGGTCGAGGTCGACGAGGTGGGCCCCAGCCTGCGCAACGCCACCGCCAAGGTCGTCAAGACCCAGCGCGGCGGCGGCAGCGGCGGCTTCGGCGCCCAGCAGCCCGACAACGACCCGTGGGCCTCCGCCGCACCGGCTGCCACCGGCGGCGCTGCCGCCGGAGGGGGCGCCGGCTGGAACGCCCCCGGCGCCGGCGACGAGCCGCCCTTCTGAAAGATCCATCCGCGTACGCCGTCCTGGCGCGCGCGCCCGCCCGAACCACCCGCTCCGGCACCCGCCGGGGCCGACCATCCCGGCCTGAGGCCGGGCTCGCACGGACTGGAGCACCACGATGGCCAAGCCACCGCCCCGCAAGCCGAAGAAGAAGGTCTGCGTCTTCTGCAAGGAGAAGGCGACCTACGTCGACTACAAGGACACCAACCTGCTGCGCAAGTTCATCTCCGACCGTGGCAAGATCCGGGCTCGCCGGGTCACCGGCAACTGCACCCAGCACCAGCGCGACGTCGCCACGGCGGTCAAGAACAGCCGCGAGATGGCGCTGCTGCCCTACACGAGCACCGCTCGCTAGAGGGGGGCGCAGAGATGAAGCTCATCCTGACCCAGGAGGTCGCCGGCCTCGGCGGTCCCGGCGACGTGGTCGAGGTGAAGGACGGCTCCGGCCGCAACTACCTCGTGCCGCGCGGAGCCGCGATGCGCTGGACCCGCGGCGGCGAGAAGCAGATCGAGTCGATCCGGCGCGGCCGCGAGGTCCGCTCCATCTCCGACCTCGGTCACGCCAAGGACGTCAAGGGCCAGCTCGAGAACCTCACGGTCAAGCTCCCGGTGCGGGCAGGCGGCACCGGCCGGCTGTTCGGGTCGGTGACCGTCGCCGACATCGCCGACGCCGTGGGCCGGGCCGGGGGTCCGCAGGTGGACAAGCGCCGGATCGAGATCGGCGCACCGATCAAGACGGTGGGCGCGCACCAGGTGACCGTCCGGGTGCATCCCGAGGTCACGGCCACCGTGTCACTCGAGGTCGTCGCCGGCTAGCAGCAGCGTCCCCGACGCCGTGGGCGGGCCCGCTCTCCTCACCGGAGGCGGGTCCGTTCCGCGTCCCGGGCACGCCCTAGGGTCGGCGTCATGGCGGACACCTGGACCGCGCCCGCGGTCGAACGCACCCAGTCACCGAACGTCGCACCCGAGCGCCAGGCCACCGAGGCGCTGCTCGACTACTTCCGCGAGACGCTGCTGTGGAAGTGCGCCGGCCTGAGTGCCGCGCAGCTCAAGGCGCGCGCCGTCCCGCCGTCGTCGATGTCACTGCTCGGCCTGGTGCGGCACATGGCCGACGTCGAGCGGATCTGGTTCCGGACCCGGGTCGCGGGCGAGCCGGTCCAGGGGATCTACTGGAGCGACGCCAGCCCCGACGGCGAGTTCGACGAGGTCGACGCGGCCGATGCTGAGGCCGACTTCGCGACGTACCACCGCGAGGTCGAGGCGGCCCGTGCCGTGCTGGCCGCTCGCGACTTCGACGACACCTTCGTGCTGGCCCGCCGGGACGGCCCGGGGGAGACGGCGATCGACATCCGGGCTTTGGTGCTGCACATGATCGAGGAGTACGCCCGGCACTGCGGCCACGCCGACCTGCTGCGCGAGTGCATCGACGGCGTCACCGGCGACTGACCGCGCCGACGCTCACCTGGGCGGCAGCGCGGCGCCGGTGACCAGCCAGCGGCCGCCGCGCGCACGCAGGACCAACGTGACCAGGCGCGCGAGCATGAACGTTCCGAAGGCCCACCACAACCACACCAGCCCGGCGTCGGTGAGCAGGACGGTGATCGCCAGCGGGGCGAAGCAGCCCAGAGTCACGACTCCCGCGACGGCCAGGTAGCGGCCGTCGCCGGCCCCGATCAGCACCCCGTCAAGAGCGAAGACCACGCCGCACACGGGCTGGAAGACCGCGGCGACCACCAGCACCGAACGGAGCAGCGACCGCACCGCCGGGTCGTCGGTGAACAGCGGCACGTAGACCGCGCGCAGCCCGACCACGAGGAACGCCAGCGCCACCCCCGCCAGCACTCCCCACTCGACCATGCGGCGGGTGGCGGCCCGGGTGCCGATCGCGTCGCCGGCGCCGAGGTGACGGCCGACTATCGCCTGGCCGGCGATGGCGACCGCGTCGAGTGCGAGCGCCAGGAAGCCCCAGATGCTGAACGCCACCTGGTGGGCGGCCACGGCGACGGTGCCGGCGGCCGTGGCGACGTAGGTCATCAGGAGCAGCGCGGCGCGCAACGTCAGGGTGCGCAGGAACAGCGGGATGCCGGTGGATGCCGCCGCGCGGATGCCACGCAGGTCGGGCCGCAGGGCTGAGCCGTGCCGCCGCGCGCCGCGCACCACGACGACGAGGTACGACGCGGCCATCCCGACCTGGGCGAGAACGGTGCCGAGCGCGGAGCCGGCGATGCCCAGGCCGACGGGGAAGACCAGCATCAGGTTGAGGGCGATGTTGGCGCCGAAGCCCACCACGGCGACGACCAGCGGAGTACGGGTGTCCTGCAGCCCGCGCAGCACCCCGGTCGCGGCCAGCACGAGCAGCATCGCCGGCAGCCCGGCGAGGGAGATCCGCAGGTAGGTCCGGGCGTAGGGCGCCGCAACCGCGGAGGTCCCGAAGGCGTGGACCAGCGGTCCGGCGAGCAGCAGGCCGCCGAGCGCGAGCACCGCGCCGAGCCCGGCGGCGAGCCACATGCCGTCGAGTCCCTGCGTGATCGCCCGGGTCAGGTCCCCTGCCCCTACTCGGCGGGCGACCGACGCCGTGGTGCCGTAGGCCAGGAACACGCAGACGGACACCAGGGTGGCCAGCAGGGCGGCGGCAACACCGAGCCCGGCCAGCTGCGGCGTCCCGAGGTGGCCCACGATCGCCGAGTCAGCCAGCAGGAAGAGCGGCTCGGCGACCAGGGCGCCGAACGCGGGCGCGGCGAGTCGGAAGATCTCTCGGTCGTGGGGCTGGCGTCGCAGCGTCCGGCGCAGGACGCGGGTCCGTCGTTCGGAGGAGCCGGGATCGGTCATCGGTCCGGATGCTAGACAGCGCGCCCGACTTTCTCTCGTGCACAGGTCGTGGACGAGAGAACCCGCACCACGGGAGCGGGGGCCGGCTCCGTCGCAGCCGGGAATTCACACCTGTGTCCACAGCCGGTGCACACGGCTGCCCGGCGTGGCCCACAGCCTCGTCCACGGGCCTGTCC
>JAVEDG010000409.1 GCA_030841245.1 Actinomycetota bacterium | reverse complement strand
CCGACCCACTGGGCGGGCTCGCCGCCAGGGCCGGGACGGCGAGCGCCAGGCTCGCTGCCAGCGCAGTGCCGGCCGCGGCGGCCCGGCGTGACGTCAACCGCACGGTTACCTCCCTCGGCCGCCCGGGTCTCGGGCGGCTCACCAGGACAACGACCGCCGACGACCGTGGTCACGGTCACCAGCCCGATCACTTGTCCGATATGGCAGCCATCGTACGATATATGTGAGTTGTGTCACAACCGGGGTCAGCCGCCGGAGACCGCCAGCTCGGCGTCAGCCTCCAGCCGGCCGCCCGCGGCGTCGGCCAGCCAGCCGTCCGGGAGGACCACCCGACGAGGGGAGCCGGTGCGGCCACGGGGCAGCCCGAGCACCTCGGCAGGGAACGCGGCGTCCAGGTCGAGGGTCGCCAGCAGGTCGGCCAGCTCCGCGAGGCTGCTGACCAGCCCGAGCCGGGCCCGAGTCTCGCCCCCGACCGGGAAACCTTTGAGGTACCACGACACGTGCTTGCGGAAGTCCCGCACGCCCTTGTCCTCGCCGAGCCAGCCGGCCATCAGGGTCGCGTGCCGGACCATGGTGGCGGCGACCTGACGCAGGTTCGGCGCCGGCTCGTCGGCCAGCCCGGCGTACGCCCGGTCGAAGGAGCGGAACAGCCAGGGCCGCCCCAGGCAGCCGCGGCCGACGACCACGCCGTCGCAGCCGGTCTCTTGCATCATCCGCACCGCGTCGGACGCCTCCCAGATGTCGCCGTTTCCGAGGACGGGTATCTCGGGCACGTGCGCCTTCAGCCGCGCTACCGCCGACCAGTCGGCCTGCCCGGAGTAGGCCTGCGCGGCGGTCCGACCGTGCAAGGCGATGGCCACGACGCCCTCGTCGGCAGCGATCCGCCCGGCGTCGAGGTAGGTGAGGTGGTCCTCGTCGATCCCCATGCGCATCTTCATCGTGACGGGGACCGCGCCGGCCGACGTGACGGCCGCACGCACGATGGAGCGCAACAGGTCACGCTTCCAGGGCAGCGCGGCGCCTCCCCCGCGACGGGTCACCTTGGGCACCGGGCAGCCGAAGTTGAGGTCGATGTGGTCGGCGCGGTCCTCCGCGACGAGCAGCGTCACCGCTTCGCGGACGACGTCCGGGTCGACGCCGTAGAGCTGCAGGCTGCGCGGGGTCTCCTCGGGGCCGAACTCGATGAGCTTCATCGTCTCGGCGTCGCGCTCGACGAGGGCCCGGGTGGTGATCATCTCGCTGACGTAGAGCCCCCCGCCGTACTCACGGCAGAGTCGGCGGAACGGCGCATTGGTGATGCCGGCCATCGGCGCGAGCACGACCGGCGGCCACACCTGGTGCGGGCCGATCTGCAGCGGCTGGGTCATCACCGGTCCATCGTCTCAAAGGTCGCGCAGCGGTCGCGACCAGACCGGAACGGCTGTGGCCCTCAGCCGGAAGGCTCCGGAGACGGATTCAGCGCGACACCGAGTGCCGCAGCCGCGCGGCCAGGTCCCGCAGGTCGGGGCGGGCCGCGCCGATCGACGACGCGACGATGAGCAGCCCGACCCGGCGACCCTGCTCGACCACTGCCTCGGACCACACGTAGGGCCCCGCGCCGCGACCGAGCTCGCGACGCCGGTCGAGCACCGTGACACCGGACACCCGCACCGGCAGGATCACTGTCGTGAGCGGCTGGTCGGCGGACGTGGTCGGCGGCGCCGGACAGGACCGCGCGATTGCCGCGAACTTCGCCACGAAGGTTCGCGCGTCCCTGCTCGTCGCGAAGTCGAGCGCGAGCGCCACCGCGGGCGCCCCGTGCGGCCCCCGGTAGGTGGCCTCCAGAGCGTGGCGCGGGACGGGGAGCCGCGGCGAGGACGTGAGGCCTCGGCACCCCAACGGCACCACGGAGCTCACCACGTCGGGGGCATCGCGGGAGCGGACCCACGAGCCGTTGCCGAGGTAGCCCGCCTCGGGCTGACCGGGGTCGACGTACCGCCGCCACCCCGGGCCGAGCGCCGGCGGCCCAGGGACGCTCCTGGCGTCGAGCGGACCGGCGGTCGTGGCGGGGACCGTGAGTGCGGGCCGGCTGACGCGAGCGGGGCCTGTACGGGTGCGGCTCGGGCTGGGAGCCGGACTCGCCGTAAGCCGCTCGGCGGGAGTGGCGTGGCCCCCGCTCACCGCCTCGGCTGCGGCCGGACCGGCGGGAGGCTGGCCCCCGCAGCCGGCGAGCATCGCGACCGTCGCGACGGCCGCCGCGACGACCCTCGCGGCCGTGCGGGTGCCGTGCTGCGGCTCAACCACCGTTGGAGGAGAAGTGCTGGTAGTCCGGGTGCGACCAGCGCGCGCCCCATAGCCAGCCCTCGGCGCGCATGCCACTGGCGATGGACCCGCGGCGCGTGATCATTCCCTTACGGGCGTTGGAGCGGTTCAGGTAGATCCCCGAGCCGCTCGGGTAGACGGTGCTCCCGGTCACGTAAGGGTTCTCGAAGGTGTTGATGTCGATCGCGTTCCCGTAGGAGTGCTGCGAGAGCCGGTAAGGGTTCCCGGTCACCTTGCGGCAGTTGAACGCCGAGGTGTTGTCGTGCTCCATCGCCACGACGTCGGACCCCTGGTAGACGTCGACCGGGTTCATCCGCCGGATCGGGAAGCGCGCGGCGAAGGCTCGCTTGAAGACCCGCTTCATGTCGTCGGCCGCCCAGTCGCGGATGATCAGCTTGCCGAACCGCGGCACGCCGCTCCAGTCGTAGTAGGGCAGGTAGACCCGGCGCAGCGCGGACGGCCCCACCGGGCAGCCGGACCGGTAGGTGTAAGGGATCTGCGCCGCGGTCACCCGCTCGGTGCGGGTGCGCCAGGCGCCGTGCACCTGGGTGTGACCGGTGCCGGTCAGATAGGTGATCGACCCGAACCGGAACAGGTTGCGGTACCCGGCGGCCACGGTTCGCCGGTCACTCGTCGGGAAACCGACGTACGAGCCGGTCGCCCCGATCTTCAGGTAGCGGGACAGGATCGCACCATTGTCGAGGACGTGCGCGCCGGACGCCTTGCTGTAGTAGATGCGGCCGTGCCGGAACACCCCGCGCCACCCCGGGGTCAGACTCGCCACGTCGTGAACCGGCATCCCGAGCCGGCCGGCCGGACCCGACAGGGCGACGTAGCGGTCGAGCACAGGACCGCGCAGCAGGTGCGTGCCGTACGTCGTGGAGCGGTACAGCCGCCCGTGCACGAACACCTGCTGGCTGCCGCCAGGCACCGCTGTCTCGTCCGAGCGCGGCAGACCGAGTACTCCGGTCGGTCCGCCGAGCGCGAGGTATCGCATCAGCACCGGACCGGTCACCGCCCTGGTGCCGGTCGCGTCGGACAGGTAGAACCGCCCGCCGGTGAACGGCTGCACCGACGCCCCCGCGGGCGAGCTCAGTGCGGTCACCGCTGCGGTGGGCAGACCGAGCGCGCCGGCCGGTCCCCCGAGCGCGTCGACGCGGGTCAGCACCGGGGGCTCGACGTCCCACGCGCCCGTCGAGGTCGACCAGTAGATGCGCCCACCGGTGAAGTTGCGGGCCCGGGCGCCGTCGACACCGGGCACGTCGTAAGGGTCGGGAGTCGCCGGGTCCGGGTCGCCCAAGACACCCGCTGCCCCGCCGAGGGCTTGGTAGCGCGCCTCGATCGCGTCGTCGCCGGCCGCAGCGGCGCTGGCAGACGCGGCGAAGGCCGCGGTCGAGGAGGTGGCGACTACTGCCAGGGAGACGCCGACGAGGGCCCAGCGCAGGCGCCACCGACGGGAGCGCTGCTGTGGCCCGCGCATGTCGCCACCCCCCGCGTGAGCTGAGCCTTCGACCGACACCAGGAGACGCCGTCGAATGGTCTTATCGGAACATGCCGCGCCGGACTTTTGCCGAAAGATTCCCCTCCTTTGCTCCTCGCACCGCCGGATCGGGTCCGCGAGCGCAACAGCCTCAGAGCCAGCCGCGCTGCTCCGCGCGCCCGGCGGCCTCGGCCCGGTCGTCGTGCATCGGTGCCTCGCCGTCCGTCTTGGAAACGTAGGCCGTGCTGGGGTTCGCTGGCATGCAGCCAGACTCGCCGACCAGCGCGCGGCCCGGCAGTGCACTGAGTTAGCAGGACTGCGTGACATCTGTCACGAAACCGTCCGTGCTCTCCCGGTTCCAAGATCGCGACCCGCCCACACAAAGGACGGGCAACCCGGCAGAGGTGCAGCCCCGTTGCCGCAAGACACGCGGCCGACCGCGTCGTGGACACCGCGAAAGTGTGGCCTGGTGACGATCTTGACCAACGCCACCAGGTCAACCACGTTCTTGGTACACCGCGGCGACTCGCCGGAGCCGCTCTGCGGGGTCGCTCGCGTGGTAAACCCGCTCGCTCGGCTCGATCTGGTCGAGGAAGGACCGGTAGACGAGCGCCTGGCGCACCGGGGCGACTGGCTCCAACAGATCGGCGGCACGAGCGGCGTCGGCTCCCGGCACGTGCTCCTCCCACAGCCGGGCCCACTCGGCCATCAGCGCACGCCGGTCGGTCGCATCGACCCGGGCGGTGAGCGCGGCGCGGTCGAGCATCGCATTGCCTGCGCCCGCATCGCCCCAGTCGAGGATCACCGGAGCCGGCCCGACCGTGTTACCGGGATGGAAGTCACCGTGGACGAGTGTGTCCGGCACGCCGCACTCGGCGACCGCCGTGAGCCGGCCGGGCAGGTCGTCGACGAACCGCCGCAGCACGTCGAGCGTCGCTGCGTCCAGCTGGTCAGCGGTGCGGTCGAGCAGCCGGCGTACGTCGGTGACCAGCGCCTCGGCACGCCAGTCCGCCCCGCCGAGGGCGAGCAGCTCGTGGACCCTGCCGGCCCACTCGGCCTGCAGCGGGACGAGGGACCGGATCATCGCGAGGTGCAGCTTGGGGCCGGCGTCGTAGTTGTCGCCGCCGGCGACGTGACCCAGCAGCACCCGCGGGCCCTCCTCCGCCCACAGCGGCGGGACGAGGTCGGGGTGGACGGCGCCGATCAGCCGGAGCATCGACCCCTCGTGCGCTAAGAACGGCGGCACCACCTTGAGCCAGGCCGTGCCCTCGGTCGTCTGGAGTCGCCACACGCTGGACAGGTTCCACGTCCGCTGCTGCGCGGCGGCCGCGGTGAGCCGGCTGCCGCGCGCGGTCAGCGCGGCCTCGGCCCACACCAGATCTGCGTCCGGGCCGCCGGGTCGCGCGTAGGCCAGCCGCAGGGGCTCGTCGGCGAGCGGGTCGGGACCGTCCCAGGTCGCCAGCCCGGACACCGGGGAGCTGGTCTCGGCGAGGTACGCGACCGGTCCGCCCTCGCCGAAGGGCCGGCTCGTGGACAGCAAGCGGAGGACGGTCACGTCCACGCTGTACGCCGACCTCGCGCCCGCCACGAAGCCGCTGACCTCCTGCCACCAGGGCAGCGGGACATCGAAGGGGGGCAGCGACCCGAGCAGCTCGCCGCCCTCGCGCGTCGTCAGGACGAGCGTGACCGACCGTGCTGCATTCGGCGGCACGAGGGCTCAGCAGCCGAGCAGTCGCTCGCCCAGCCAGCCCTCGACGGCATCGAGACCGATCCGCTCCTGGCTCATCGTGTCGCGCTCGCGGATCGTCACGGCCTGGTCGTCGAGGGTGTCGAAGTCGACCGTCACGCAGTACGGCGTGCCGATCTCGTCCTGGCGCCGGTAGCGCCGCCCGATCGCCCCGGCATCGTCGAACTCCACGTTCCACCGCTCCCGCAGCACCCGAGCCAGATCCTTGGCCTTCGGCGTCAGGTCGGCGTTTCGCGACAGCGGCAGCACCGCGACCTTGACCGGGGCGAGGCGCCGGTCGAGCCGCATCACGGTTCGCTTCTCCATCGCACCCTTGGCGTTGGGCGCCTCGTCCTCGGTGTAGGCGTCGAGCATGAACGCGAGCGTGGCGCGGGTGAGCCCGAGAGCCGGCTCCACGACGTACGGCGTCCAGCGCTCCTTCTTCTCCTGGTCGAAGAAGGACAGGTCGACACCCGAGTGCTTCGAGTGCGCGGTCAGGTCGAAGTCGGTGCGGTTGGCAATGCCCTCGAGCTCGTCGAACTCCTTGCCGCCGTAGTTGAAGCGGTACTCGATGTCGACGGTGCGCTTGGAGTAGTGCGAGAGCTTCTCCTGCGGGTGCTCGAAGTAGCGCAGGTTCTCCTCACGCAACCCGAGCTCGATGAACCAGTTCCACCGCTCCTTGAGCCAGTACTCGTGCCACTCCTCGTCGGTGCCGGGCTCGACGAAGAACTCCATCTCCATCTGCTCGAACTCGCGCGTCCGGAAGATGAAGTTGCCAGGGGTGATCTCGTTGCGGAACGACTTTCCCGTCTGCGCGATGCCGAACGGCGGCTTCTTGCGTGCCGAGGTCATCACGTTGAGGAAGTTGACGAAGATGCCCTGCGCGGTCTCGGGCCGCAGGTAGTGCAGACCCTCGTCGCTCTCCACCGGGCCGAGGTAGGTCTTGAGCAGCCCACTGAACTGGCGTGGCTCGGTGAACGCACCCTTGGTGCCGCAGTGCGGGCAGTTGATGTCGGCAAGGCCGTTGACCGGCGCGTGGCCGTGCTTGGCCTCGTAGGCCTCCTCGAGGTGGTCCGCCCGGAACCGCTTGTGGCACGACTGGCACTCCGAGAGCGGGTCGGTGAACGTGTCGACGTGACCTGACGCCACCCAGACCTCGCGCGAGAGGATCACCGCGGAATCCAGTCCGACGATGTCGTCCCGGCGCTGCACCATCGACTTCCACCACTGACGGCGCACGTTCTCCTTGAGCTCGACGCCGAGCGGGCCGTAGTCCCAGGCCGACCGAGTGCCGCCGTAGATCTCGCTACTCGGGTAGACGAAACCCCGACGCTTGCTGAGACTGACGATGGCGTCGTTGCGCGCTGCGTCGTTGCTCTTGGCCACGATGGCCTCCATCCGGCTGGCGGTCGGCGGTGAACCACCGACACTACCGGCAGCGTCCAGCGGGATCTGCGGCGGTCAGACTGCCGGGGACCGGTCCGGGTCGCCGGAGTCGCCGGAGTTGCTGGAGTGGTCCGTGCGTTCGAGCAGCTCGTAGGCCGTCGGCTCGACGAGCGCCCGGTACATCACCGGCACGGCACGCATCTTCACGTCGTACGCCGAGAGTGCGCGCCGGTATGCGCCGACGTTCTCCCACTCGGTGACCAGCACCCAGAGGTCCGGTTCGTCCGCCGATCGGCCGACCCGGCCGCGCACGTGACCCGGCTGAGCAGCAAATACATCGAGGGCGTCGCGCGCCTGCGCCCGGAACGGCTGGTTCTCCTCGGGCGGGACGCGGTAGCGGGTGACGACGAGCACGCGCCACAGCCTGGCACGGCCTGCCGCAGCCAACTCGGAGAAAGTGACAACCGTTTTCATTTCCACTAGAGTGAGCCACGTGGTCGTCCTGTTCGCGCTGAGCACTGTGGTCTCCACCGCCATCGGCGGTGCGGTCGCGCTGCGCAGCCAGGACCGGCTGCACCTCATCCTCGGCTTCGCCGCCGGGCTGATGCTCGGCCTCGTCGCGTTCGACCTGCTGCCCGAGCTGTTCGCCCTCTCCACGCACGACATCGGGGGCGTGCCGCTGGTCATGGTGGCCTTCGCGGCCGGCTTCCTGGTGCTGCACTTCGTGGAGCGCTCGCTGGCGATGCACACAGCGCACGAGGGCGAGTACGAGCCCCATCACCACCACAACCCCGAGCTGGGCGTCGCCTCGGCGGGGGCCCTTTCCCTGCACTCGTTCCTCGACGGAGTCGGGATCGGGCTGGCGTTCCAGGTGAGCGACACCGTCGGCGTCGCGGTCGCCATCGCGGTGATCGCTCACGACTTCGCCGACGGGCTCAACACCGTGACGCTGATGCGCTCACACGGCAACAACCGCCGCCGTACCGTCCTCATGCTGGTCCTGGACGCAGTCGCGCCCGTCTTCGGCGCCGCCTCGACGCTGCTGTTCACCGTCAACGACACGCTGCTGGGCCTGTACCTGGGCGCCTTCGCCGGCTTCCTGCTCTACCTCGCGACGAGCGACATCCTCCCGGAGGCGCACGCCCGCCACCCGTCGCGCCTGACGCTGGTCAGCACCCTGGGCGGCCTCGGGCTGATGTGGCTCGTGGTGGCGGTGTCATGAGGCGCAACCGGTGAGCCGGCAACGTACGGCGGTGCGCCAGGAGCTGGCCAAGGAGTCGGCGTTCCGCAGCGCCCAGGAGATCTACGCCAGGCTGCGCTCGGCCGGCAACCGGGTCGGCCTGACCACGGTCTACCGCGCGCTGCAGGCGCTCGCCGACGGCGGCGAGGTCGACGTGCTGCGCAGCGACGACGGCGAGGCGGCCTACCGGCTGTGCTCTCAGAGCCATCACCACCACCTCGTCTGCCGCGACTGCGGCCGCACGGTCGAGGTCGAGGGACGCGCCGTCGAGCGGTGGGCCGACCAGGTCGCGGGCCGGCACGGCTTCACCGGCGTCGAGCACACCGTCGAGGTCTTCGGCACCTGCGCCGACTGCTCGGCCTGATACTCGTTCGCCACACTACGAGACCCAGAGGTCGCCGTTGCGCTCGCTGACCTTGCCGCGGCCGAGAGGCAGCACCTTGGTGAGCGACTTGTAGAACGCTGCGAGTCCCGGCACCTTGGCGTAGAACCCCTGGGGGCCGCGCACCATCTGCCCGGTCTCGACGTCGTACGCCGAGTGGTGCCACGGGCAGACCAGGCAGCCCTGCTCGTCGATCTTGCCTTCGGACAGGTCCGCGCCGAGGTGACGGCACCGGCGGGTGACTGCGAAGTACGACCCGGTCGGGCTCCCCGCGGGCGCCTTGTTGCCGACGGCGAACTTCCCGGCTCTCTTCACGTGGCCCGGCGTCAGCTCTGCGGCCGGACCGACCCTGGTCTCTTCGCTCATGCGTCCACCTACGCCGTGACGGGCAGTTGGGTTCGACCCTAGGCCCAAGCCGCGCCATCGGTCACCAGCCCGTCGGCTCCTATCCTGCTCTGATGAACATCGCGTTCAGCGGCGAGCTGTGGTTCTGGAAGGGCCCGGCGCCGTGGCACTTCGTCACCGTTCCGGAGGACGAGTGCGCTGAGCTGGAAGAGACTTCGGCGCTCGTGACCTACGGCTGGGGCATGATTCCGGTCACCGCGCAGATCGGGACCAGCACGTGGACGACGTCATTGTTCCCGAAGGACGAGCGCTACATCGTGCCGGTGAAGACATCGGTGCGTCGGGCCGAACACCTCGATGTGG
>JAVEDG010000407.1 GCA_030841245.1 Actinomycetota bacterium | reverse complement strand
CCAGCAAATCGCCTGGCCGGCACCGCGGGTCCACGCGTTGCAGGCGGGCCGGTCGCCCGGGACCGTCCGATGAGTTCGCAGGAGCGGCGGGTCAGGGCAGGTGCGTGATCGATCCTCGGACGTGCAGCGACTTCATGCCGTCGGAGCCCACCGGGACCGGCACCGTGAGGTCGATGTTGAAGCCGTCGGCGGGGCTGTCGACCGGCACCTCCTCCGTCATGATCATCTTCACTGCTTCCTCACCGCCGAGCTCGCCCAACCGCCGGTAGGCCTCGAACTCGCGGTCACCGTAGAGCTGCTCGGTCGTCGAGTCGTTCGGGAAGCTCGGGTGACCCGAGGACCAAGCAGCCACGTCCCAGGAGGCCGGGAGCGCCACGGGGAGCGCGAGCTTGCAGAGGATCAGCCTCGCCTCGACCCCATTGGGGTACCGGCAGGTCCCTCGCACGAC
Organism: Actinomycetota bacterium; assembly: GCA_030841245.1. Taxonomy (GTDB): domain Bacteria; phylum Actinomycetota; class Actinomycetes; order JACCUZ01; family JACCUZ01; genus JAVEDG01. The sequence goes on along the minus strand of JAVEDG010000407.1, from coordinate 5,609 downwards.
CATGGTCGGCGTCCGTCCGCTGTCGGCCGCCGGGGCCATGCCACTGGGGTCCAGAAGGATCTGCACCCCGAGGTCGGCCCTGGCCGTCTCGACCGCCTCCCCGAATGCGTTCCACGTGTGCGGGGTGTCGCCGCTCGCGTCGAACACGATGATCTCCGTCGCTCCTCGGCGCAGGGCTTCGACCAGGCCGAGGTTCTCGTAATGACCGCCGTCGGTCACGTAGACCCAGCGCCGGTCGAGGCGGGCGCGGCCGAGGATCTCCCTGAGCAGCGACCACATTCCCGGCTGGCGCACCTGCCAACGCACGAGCTCACTCCACGACGCGTCCGCGGCGGGCGCGGTCGGCAGGCCACGACGCGGGTTCGGCAGCCACAGCCCGAGCCGCACGTTGGCCAGCCCCAGCAGCAACCGGATCGGGGCCCGGCTCATCCGACCCATCGCGGGAGAGACGGCGGCACCACTGACGGCCACGGCGGCCGGAAGGGTCATCAGCCGGACGCCCGCCGCCTCCTCGTACGCCGCGGTGCTCTGCATCAGGCCGTCGTCGGAGGCCAGGGCCTCTCCGTCGAACATCGTGCCGCTGCTGATCCCGGTCTTGACCGAGCTGAACGTGAACGGCGCGCAGCGACGGCCGGTAGGAACCGCCCCTTCCTCGTCCGTGTTGACCGTGGCGCAGACGACCAGCTCCGGCCGGTGAGATCCGTCCGCGGCGGTTGCGTAGTCCGAGAGCCGCACCGCCTGCGAGTAGTCGAGCGCGTCGGCCCGCTCGGGAGCGTCGCCCCAGTCGGCGACGCGATGCACCGCGAACGCCGTAGCGAGGCGCTCCTTGTAGAAGGGGTGCACCGAGTTTCGGTTGATATCCGTGCAGGCCTGCCAGACGACGGCGCCCGCGACAGCCAGCAGCATCAGCGCCCACTCCGGCCACCACTGCAGCCCGTCGTACGCCGCGCTGGTGGTCCAGGACAGGAAGGCGAGCAGCAGCACCGCCACCGCGATCGCCGACCCGGCCCAGGGGGCCAGCCACCGCAGGGCACGGCTGGTCAAGCTGGCGATGGTCCCCGTCGTGCCGACGCTCGTCTGGAGCTTGGCCTTGAACCTGCCGATGCTGCCCTTGACCAGGGCGACGAGCGCCACCACCGTGGCGAGGAAGCTGCCCGCCTGAGTGCCCCAGGACACGCCGGACGGGTGCAGGTCGACGCTGGAGGTGCTGAGCAGCCGCAGCAGCTCGGGGACGGCGAGGAAGGCGAGGGCGAAGCCGGCCGCCAGCCAGAACATGCGCAGCGACCAGGTCCGCAGGAACGACTTCACCGCCGAGTTGGGGCGGCGGTAGACGTCGCGCAGCCGCTCGCCGGCGAACAGCAGCAGACCCACCCCGGCCAGGCCGAGCGAGATCGCAGCCACAGTTCCGATGCGCTCCACGGACCAGTCCCCGCCGGAGTGGTGCAGGATCCCGAGCTTGAACAACAGCGCCCCGTCGACCTTCGCGAGGACGTAGAGGCCCGCCAGGATCGGCGCCAGGTTCAGCAGCAGGCCGTAGAGCACGCTGAGGATCCCGAGCGCTGCGACGCGCGGGTCCTCGACGAGGTAGCGCGTGTGAGCGCGCAGCCGGTTGTCCTCGGGCGACCCCGGCGCGTACGGCAGTGCGCGAGCGCGCTGCTCGGCGGTCAGGTTGTGGTCCACCATGGCGAAGGACGACGCCATGTACGAGCCACCGGACACAGCTGTCACCAGGTCGACCTCGTCGTACCAGGAGCGGCCGCCCGCGGGCCTGCGCCCGAGCGCCTGCATCCCGCCGAGCGCGAACGCGGCAGCACGGATGCCGCCGCCCGAGCAGCAGATCGCCCGTCGCCGCTGCGCCGGCTGGGACGGGTCGAGCGCATCAGCGGACGGCCCCCTCGGTGGCTCGCCGACCGCAGGCGCGCTGCCCTCGGCCTCGTCCAGCGGCCGCCCGGGCAGCAGCTCGACGACCCGCCGGCGCCCCAGCAGCCAGCGACGTACAACAACAGCACGGTCGTCCGTGGCCATCGCCACCCCACTCCCACGCGATCCCCCACAAGCCAGACAGCCTTCACCATGCGCCGATCACGGGCCGCTTTCAAGAGCAGACAGAGTGCAACCTGGACGGACCGGTCGCTCCGTCGCGCAAGGTCTAGAGCGGCACCCACCCGTTGACCAGGATCCGCTGGCGGGCCACGCACGGGTCCGAGATGACGGTGAGGGGAAGGAAGGTGTGCGCGCCAGTTCGCGGCACCTCGACCTTGTAGACCCCTGGGCTCGAGCAGTGCAGTCGGCCGGAGACGTCCAGCCGGAGGTGGTCTCCGCGCATGGTCCACCGGCCGTTGACCGTGCCGACCTCTGGCGGTCCGACCAGGCGGGCCGCTCCACCGTGGTCCAGGTCCATCGACCAGTCCCCCAGCAGCCAGCTGTAGCGACCGTGGGCGAGCACTGGACCTACGTAGGTCTGCCAGCCGCCGATCACGAAGTCGACCGAGGCGGCGGTGGCGGTAGGGGTGACGTGGGCTGTGGGGTAGTGGCTGGGTTGGCGGTCGGCCGGTGGCGGCACCGCCGGGGCGGGGCGGACGAGGAGAGCGACCACGGTGACGCCAACGAGTGCGACAACGGCGAGCGCGGTCACGCGAACCACGGCGCGTTGCCGCTGAGCTCGCCGGACCACGCGGTGCAGCGCCCGCTCGACGTCGATCGAGATCTCGCTCTGGAGTTCCAGTCGCCTCAACCGTTCCTCGAGAAGGCCACCGACCTCGCCGTCGTCATCAAGCATCACTGGTCACTCCCTTCACGGCGACCGCGAGAGCCTGCCTGGCCCGATGCAGATGGACCTTCACGGTTCCGGGGCTGCATCCGATGACGTCCGCGACCTCCGCCACGGTCAGGTCCTCGTAGTAGTGCAAGATCACAGCCGCGCGCTGCCTGGCCGGGAGCGCGGTGATGGCCGACGCGAGGGTCCGCCGGTCGACGACCCCCGTGCTGTGGTCGGGAACCACCACACCGAGGTGCAGCAACCGTTCGAGTCGGGCTCGCACGTAGTCCCGGTGCACGACTCGCAGAGCCTTGCGGAAGCAGACCCGACGTACCCACGCGCCCGGCTGGTCGTACTTCGAGACTTCGGACCACTGTCGAAGCAGGGCCACAAAGGCATCCTGGGCAACATCCTCGGCTCGTGCGACGTCACCCAACATCGCTTGCACCGACCGCACCGTTCGGGCGTACTCGACGCGGAACATGGCGGCGAACGACTCGTCGACGTCGTCCATCGCGACCACCTCCGACCCGCTTCGCGGCATCGTCCCACCCGACCCGGGTGCGATGACTGTGCTGCGATGGACACACGCGAGCAGCGGGAAAGGTTTACCAGGTGGTGCGGCTGGCGAGATCGTCAGCCAGGCTCGACGGCGTGGGCGCGGCGGCGCGCCCGCTGCCGGTCTAACCGGAGCCGCTGGCCGTAGCCGACGAGGTGGACGACGGCGAGGGCGACGCCGAGCCCTTGGCCTGCTGCTCAGCGGCGACCGCCCGGTTGATCGCGTCGGCGAGCCGCTTCTGGGCGTCGGCGTAGGCCGTGAGGTCCTCGTTGCGCAACGCGGCACGCGAGTCCCTCAGCGCCTGGGCGGCGTCTGCAAGCGCCTGCTGGAGGTCGGGGTTCACCGCCACGGTGCCCCCGCCGCCCGATCCGCCGCCGCCGCCACCGCCACCGCCTCCGCCGCCCGTGATGGCCTGGCCAACGAAGACCCTGTTCAGGGCCTCGGTCAGTGAGTTCTCGAACACCACCTCGTCGCCGAAGGACACCAGCACCTTGCGCAGCAACGGGAACGAGGTGGTCGCCTCCGCCTGCACGTAGACCGGCTCGACGTAGAGCAGTCCCCCGCCGATGGGCAGCGTCAGCAGGTTGCCGTAGCGCACCGTCGTACCGCGCTTGAGGATGTTGATCTGCTCGGCCACCTTGCCGTTGGACTCGAGCTGGTTCTGCACCTGCGACGGACCGTTGATCTGCACCGATCTCGGCAGCTGCAACACCCGGAAGGTGCCGTAGTCCGGCCCCGGATCGGAGTCCACCGATACGAACGCCGAGAGGTTGTTGCGGTCACCGGTGGGGACGAACGTCGAGGTCAGCGAGAACGTCGGCGCCGCCTGGCCAGGCATCCGCAACGTCAGGTAGTAGGGCGGCTGCAGCGCATCGGTGGCCTGGGTCGGGTCGACCGGCACCCGCCAGAAGTCGCTGCCGTTGTAGAACGCCTTTGGTTTGGTCACGTGGTATCGCGCCAGGACATCGCGCTGCACCTTGAACATGTCCTCGGGGTAACGGAAGTGCGCCATCAGATCCGCACTGATCGCACTACGCGGCTCGACCGTGTTCGGAAATGCCTTCTTCCAGGTCTTGAGCACCGGGTCGTTGGTGTCCCACGTGTAGAGCGTGACCTTGCCGGTGTAGGCGTCGACGGTGGCCTTCACCGAGTTACGGATGTAGTTGATCTGCTTCACGGGAGTCACCAGGGCGGTGTTCTGCGCAGTCGTCCGTGAGTCTGTGGTGACGTCCTCGATCGAGCTGCGCGTGGCGTAGGGGTAGCCGTTGGTCGTCGTGTAGCCGTCGACGATCCACACGATCCTCCCGTTGACCACGGCGGGGTAGGGGTCGCGGTCCAGCGTCAGCCAAGGTGCGACCTTCTCGACCCGCTCCTTCGGCTCGCGGGCGTAGAGGATGCGCGAGTCGGAGTTGACGAACTTGGACAGCAGCAGGTTGGTGTCCTGGAACTTCGCGGCGTACAGCAGCCGGCGGAACGTCGACCCGATCCCGACCCCACCGCCACCGCCGTAGGTGTAGTTCTGCTCGCCACTGCGGGTCGCATCGGTCGGGAAGTCGAGCTCCTGCTTCGACCCGCCCTTCGGGCCGCCGACGATGCTGTATTTCGGGGAGTCCTCGCCGAAGTAGATGCGCGGCTGGAACGTGCCCAGCTGGCCCTGCGGCGGGATGTTCGACGAGACGAAGAACGGCCGGCCCTCGGCCGTCGTGTCGACCCGGTTGCCGAGAGCGGCGACGAAGCCGAAGCCGTGGGTGTAGACCGTGTGGTCGTTGACCCAGTTGCGCTGCTGCGAGGGCAGCCCGGCCAGGTCGAGCTCGCGCACCGCGGCGACCACGTCGCGCTTGACGCCCCCGATCTCGTAGCGGTCGACATCGAGGTCGTCCGGGAAGTCGTAGTACGCCTTGATCTGCTGCAGGTTCTTGAAGGTGGGACTGAGGATCGCCGGGTCCAGGAGCCGGATGCTGGTCGTGGTCTCGGAGTCCTGGCGCAGCTGCGCCGTGCTCGCCTTGGTCTGGGCGTCGTAGGTCTGGGGGTTCACCGCGTCGATGTTGTACGCCGTGCGGGTCGCGTCGATGTTGCGTTTGATGTACGGCGCCTCCTTCGACGACTCCGACGGCTTGACCTGCACGCGCTGCACGATCGCCGGGTAGATGCCCCCGATCAGCAGGGCCGAGAGCAGGAGGAGCCCGACGCCCACGCCCGGGAGCAGCCAGGTGCGTCGGAAGATGTTCGCGAAGAACAGGGCTGCGCAGATCAGCGAGATGATCGACAGGATGCTCCGGCCGGGCAGCACCG
>JAVEDG010000401.1 GCA_030841245.1 Actinomycetota bacterium | reverse complement strand
GGACAGGTCCTACACCAGAGGTTTCCGGTAGCGAGCGGCGACCGCTCGACCCGAGGCGCTACTGTGCCGGCGTGATCGCGCCAGCAGCCCGCGTGAGCACGACGGCGACGACCGCTGCAGCGACTCTCGCCGAACGCACCGGTGTCGCCGCCCACGACGCCGTCGTCGTCCTGGGCAGCGGCTGGGAGCCGGCGGCTGGGTTCCTCGGCCGGGTGGTAGCGGAGCTGCCGGTGACCGAGCTGCCGGGCTTCCTGCGACCGGCCGCGCCCGGTCACCGCGGGCTGGCCCGGTCCTACGACCTGGAGGGCACCCGAGTGCTCGCTCTGCTCGGACGCACCCACCTCTATGAGGGGCACGGGCCCGATGCCGTTGCCCACGGGGTCCGGGTCGCTGCGGCAGCTGGCGCGCGGCTGGCGGTACTGACCAACGCGAGCGGCGGGCTGCGGCCGGACTGGCCACCGGGGACGTGCGCGCTGCTGCGCGACCACCTCAACCTCACGGTCAGCTCCGCGCTGGTGGCGGCGCAATTCGTCGACCTGACCGACCTGTGGTCGCCTCGACTGCGCGCCGCTGCCCGCGAGACCGATCCCTCGCTCGTCGAGGCCGTCTACGCCCAGCTGCGCGGGCCGTCGATCCAGACGCTCGCCGAGACCGAGATGCTGCGGGCCCTGGGTGCCGACCTGGTGGGCATGTCCACCGTCGTCGAGGCGGTCTCGGCCCGCGCGGCGGGGCTCGAGGTGGCCGGCCTGTCGGCCGTGACGACGGTCGAGGGATCGGGGGAGGAGCTGGACCCCGACGAGGTGGTGGCGGTCGCCGAGGCGACCGCCCAGCGCGTCGGGCCGGCCCTGCGCGCCATACTGCGCTTCGCGCGGGACGATGCAGGAACCGGGGACCCGGATCTCGGAGAGGACACGGCATGAGCGCGACGACGGAAACCGGTGGCGGCCTCGCGGTCGAGCAGAACGGCATCAACGTCATCCAGGAGAGCGAGCGCAAGGGGCGGCCGAGCAACCTGTTCTGGCCGTGGTTCGGCGCGAACGTGTCGGTGCTCGCGATCAGCTACGGCTCGTTCATCGTCGGGTTCGGCGTCTCGTTCTGGCAGGCGACGATCGCGGCGCTCGTCGGTATCGTGCTCTCGTTCGCGTTGTGCGGGGTTGTCGCTTTGGCCGGAAAGCGCGGGTCCGCTCCGACCATGGTGCTGAGCCGGGCGGCGTTCGGCGTGACGGGCAACGCCCTGCCGACGTTCCTGTCCTGGGTGCTGCTGGTCGGGTGGGAGACCGTGCTCGTGTCGCTGTCCTCCCTGGCGACGGCCACGGTGTTCAGCGAGCTCGGCTGGGGCAGCGGCGGCGACGCGACCAAGGTGCTCGGTTTCGTCATCACGGCGGTGCTCGTCGTGGCCGCGGGTGTCCTGGGGTTCGACGTCATCATGCGGCTGCAGGCCTGGATCACCATCGCCACCATCGTCCTGACCATCGGCTTCATCGCGCTCACCCTCGACGAGGTGCACTGGTCCAAGGTGTCCGGCGCCTCGGGCGGATCGGCCCAAGCCTTCATCGGAGCTCTCGCCCTGGTGGCCACGGGTTTCGGTGTCGGGTGGGTCAACACCGCGGCCGACTACTCGCGCTACCTCCCGCGCGGCTCGTCCGGGCGAGGAGTGTTCGGCTGGACGACCTTCGGTGGCGCCGCCGCGCCGATCGTCCTGACCGTATTCGGGATCATGCTCGCGCTCTCCAGCGGCAAGCTGAGCACCGCGATCGCCGGCGACCCGATCGGTGCGCTCACGACACTGCTGCCGACGTGGTACCTCGTGCCGTTCATCGTCGTCGCGGTTCTCGGGTTGGTCGGCGGCGCGGTCCTCGACATCTACTCGTCCGGCCTGGCGCTGCTCACCCTGGGGGTCAAGGTCCGCCGGCCGGTCGCAGCCGGCATCGACGGGGTCATCATGTGTATCGGCGCGATCTACGCGGTCTTCATCGCGGACAACTTCATCTACCCGTTCGAGGGCTTCCTCATCACGGTCGGCGTGCCGATCGCGGCGTGGGCGGGAGTGTTCGTCGCGGACCTGCTGCACCGGCACGAGCCGTACGCCGACGCCGAGCTGTACGACGCGCGCGGCCGCTACGGCGCGGTGCACCTGCCCGGCGTGCTGCTCGTCGTGGTCGGCACCGTGCTCGGCTGGGGCCTGGTCACCAACACTTTCGCCGGCTGGCTGGACTGGCAGGGCTACCTGCTCGGCCCGTTCGGCCTCGGTGGCAAGGGCGGGTCGTGGGCCTACGCGAACCTCGGAGTGTTCGTCGCGTTCGTTGTCGGCTTCGTCGGATGGTTGCTGCTCGGCCGGTCGACGGTCCGGCGCCAGGAGGCCGCGACGTCAGCCGCACCGACCTGAGCGGGGTCGCGGCCACCACGGCGGCGAGGGTCGTCAGGCGCCACGGGACGCCTCGGCCCACGGCGTACGCCGTGGCACTCGGCGTAGCACCAGCAGCCCCGCGAGTACCGCGGCCACCAAAGACACGACACCACCACTGAGCGGGGAGCCGATGCCCGACCAGGCCTCGCCGTGCACGCGCTCGCCCAGCGCCAGCCCGAGGCTGCTGAGGAGCAGGGCCACGGCTGCCAGCAGGAACGCGGCCGCGGCGACAGCCGGCACGGTGACCGCGGGTAGCACGCGCTGGTGGCCGGTCCGGGACCGGCCCCACCAGAGGTAGGCAAGCAGGCCGACCAGCCCGAGGACACCGGCGAGGACTCGGTACATCACGACCTCGTCGGCATGGTGGAGGGCCGCGGCAGCCGAGCAGGACCCGGCGTGCGGGTAGTACTCCAGGAAGTCGGCACAGCGCGCCGTGGTGTAGGTCACGCCGTTGGTGTCCCCAGCCACGAACCTGGCACCGGCGACCGCCTGCAGCGCCCAGGCGAGGACTCCGCTCAGGCCGACGGCGGCAAGGCCGGTCGAGCCGAGCAACCACGCCGCGCGTACGGCGTCGGCCGCCCACACCGTTGCAGAGGGACGGGCCTCGGCGACGAGCGGCTCGACCGGCCCGAAGCGGGACACCGCCTCGCACGCCGCCGACCCTTCGTCCATCCCCGCCCGACGAAGACTTGCAGCGGACTCGCGCAGGTGTTCCTCCGCCTCGGCCAGCACCCGCCGGAAGCGCGCCCCGCCGGGGTGAGCCCGGCCGGCGAGCTCGTCGAGGTAGTCATCGATCGCGTCGCTCATGCCGACGCCACTCCGCTCAGCACGGATCCCACAGCGGTCGAGAACCTCGCCCACTCGTGGCGCTCCGCAGACAGCGCCGTCCATCCGGCCGCAGTCAGGGAGTAGACGCGGCGCCGGCGGGTGGTGCCCGGTGCCCAGGTGCTCTCCAGCAGGCCCGCGCGCTCGAGCCGGTGTAGCGCCGGGTAGACGGTGCCCTCGGGCAGGTCGAGCTCGCCCTCGCTGCGGTCACGCAGCTCGGCGATCACGCCGTACCCGTGCTGGGGGCCGCTCGCGAGCAGTGCGAGCAGCAGTGCGTCGAGGTGTCCCTTGGTGCGCTCGGTCCCGGCCACGGTGTCCACTATACCTAGGTGATCGAGGTAAAGAGGCCAGTTCGGCCATGGTCGCCGTTACGGACCGTCAGGCGCGGCCCAGCGAGCCCAGCAGGGTGCGTGCGGACTGCGCCAGAGCGGGCCAGCGGCACGGCCCGTTCCAGATGGCGAAGCCGTCGTGCCGGTGCACACCGGGCTGCGGGGCGGCCGTGTGGGCCGCGTCCCGTACCCGGCTCAGCGCTTCGACCGTCATCGGCAGCGGGGCCTCGTCGCGGCGTCTGCGCCGCGAGCCGATGGGGAAGTCGCGACCGGCCCGCCGGCTCATCTCGATGTGGGCGCCCATGACGTGCGACACCGGGTGGCCCTCCGCGTAGGTCACCAGGCGGTCCAGGGACTCGGCGTACGCCGGCATGTCCTCGACGTACAGCCGGCCCGGGTAGACGGTGTCGCCGGTCAACAGGAAGCCGGTCCAGGGGTCGTGTACGGCGATGTGCGCCCGGTGGTGTCCCGGAACGGGAAAGACCGTGAGGGCTCGCTCGCCGAGATCCAGGACCGCCTCGCCGGCGGGCCACTGGGCAAGGCCGAAGAAGTCGCGCACCGCGGCCACGTCGGTGCCGATCACGGTCGTGTCGGGCCGGCCGGCGAACTGCCCGTCCGCGGCGACGTGGTCGCCGTGTGCATGGGTGTGGGCCACCACGAGGCGGTAGCCATCACGCGGATGGGAGTTCAACCATCCGGCTACCAGCTCGTCGACGGTCGCACGCAACGGGAACAGCACCGGGTCCTTGGTCGCACCGGTGTCGAGGAGCAGCGCCGTGTGCGCACCGAAGAGCAGGTACATGATCGGTGCCTCATAGGACACCCGTAGGGACTGGCGCAGCAGCCAGGTGTGCTCGTCGACTCGGTGCCGTTGGATGGCTGCCTCGCCACGCTCGCCGACGACACCGCCGACGCCGAAGGCGAGGTCCAGGTCGAGGGACGGACCGACGCGGTCGAACAAGGTCACGACGGGCAGGCTACGTCGAACACCGATGATGTCGGCGGTAGGCCAGCAGGTCTGACCACGGGCTGCTCCCCTCCGCTCACACCGGGTCGGCGCAATCCTCGCTCTCGGACCGAGGGGCGAACCGGTCGAGCTGACGGTCGACCTCGGAGTGGGCGCTGATCACGCTCACGGGGGAGTGGGTGACCACCGGCAGGAAGTGCTCGCGGCTCAGCGCCAGCAGCTGGAGGTCGGAGACGGCGCGGACGGTCGCGGTCCGTGGCACGTGGCGGAGGAGGGCGATCTCGCCGAACGCCTCGCCCGCCCGCAGCATGGCCACCGACTCCCCGTCGCCGACGACCTCCGCGGTACCGGCCTCGATGACGTAGACCCGGTCGCCCTCGTCGCCCTGGGTGAAGACAGTGCCGCCCGCGGCGACGGTCACGGGCTGCAGCCGCCGTGCCAGGTGCTCGACGTCCGGCAGGGGCAGTGGGGAGAACATCGGGACCGAGTCGAGGAGGTCGACGTAGTCGTTGCTCGCCTGCATGCCGCTGTCCATCTGGCGCAGACGCGACCAGCAAGCGGCGACCACGGCAGGGGGCAGGAGACCCAATGCGCACATCGCCCAGCGCAAGCCGATGGCGTCGACCAGCAATGGCGCGACCATCGAGCCGATGCCCACCGCGAACGCACCAGCGCTCTCCAGGACACCGAAGGCGCGCGCAAGCACCAGGTCGTCAGCAAGCCGCGCCATCAGGGTGAAGAGCCCGGCATCGACCAGCGCGTTCCCGATGCCGATCACGGCAAGCATCGCCAACGCGATGGCCGGCGCCGGCAGGCCGGCGATGACCACGATCGGCAGCCCCCACAGCGCGACTCCGACACCGAACCAACGGCCGAGCCGGCCGGAGCCGATGAGCAGCGTCGCGACGAGAGAGCCGACGACGGCTCCCACGCCGATGCCCGCGTTGAGCACGCCCACGCCGGCCCCGCCCTCGTGCAGGAGGTCGTAGGACATCGCGACGGTGAGCACCACGACCGCGCCGCGGAGCACGGTCTGCAGCCCCGTCAAGCCCACCAGCAGGGACAGCTGCCCGCTGCTGAGGATCGCGGTCAAGCCCTCGCGGAACCGGGGCCGGCCGACCACCTCGAGCACCTCGCGCCGCTCGACGACGCCCTGTCGACGGATCCGTACGTCGAACATCAGCAGTGCTGCCGCGGCCGAGGCCAGGGCAGCGGCAACGAACACGGAGGAGACCCCGCTCTGCCGGAGGAGGATGCCGGCCGCGGCCGGACCCGCCAGGGTGGCGACGGAGTCGAGCAGTCCGCGGACCACGTTGGCCGCCGTGAGCTCGTCCGGCGTCCGGCACAGACTCGGCATCAGTGCCGAGTGCGCTGGCCGGTAGAGAGTGGCGGCGACGGTGGAGACGACCGCGACGGCGTACACACCCGCCACGCCCGAGTCGGCGCCGACCAGCACGGCGGCCACCGCCGTGGCCGCCGCCCGGACGAGGCACACCCACACCAGCACCACCTCGCGGCGCCAGCGGTCCGCGAGCGGAGTCGCGAACGGGGCCACGATCCCTGCAGGCACCATGCGCAGCAGGGTCACCACACCGACCGCGACCTGGCCGCCTTGCTGGTAGGCGTACACAACCAGGCCGACGGAGAACGCCCACTCCGCGGCCCACGCGCCGAAGAAGCTCAGCTGCGCCGAACGCAGCTCCCGATGGCGGGCAACCTGGGCGATAGCGGCCAGGGAGCCGGCGACCCGGCGTCGCGCACTCCCGGCTGCCACCGGCTCAATCTATGCACCTGCGCGCTCGCGGTGCGCCAACTCCGAGGACGAGCACGTCCGCGGTGCTGCGGCGATCCTTGTCGCCAAGCGGGAGGTTCGTCATGTTGAGGACCCCAGCCGAGCGGAGTTCGCGGACACGCTGCAGGTGAGCTCCACCGAGGAAGAAGCCAGGGGCTAGCCGCGCCAGGCGGTGATCATCGCGTCGCGCACCTCGACGGCGAGCCCGACCTGGGTGTTGATGAGCACCACGAGGTGCACGTCGTCCTCCGGCCACCGGTAGGCCAACGCCTCGACGCCGGGGTCGCCGCCGCCGTGCCCGTAGCGGCCGTCGGGATACAGGTGCACGCCGTAGCCCTCTCCACGGCCGTCGTCCCAGCAGGCGTGCCGGGACAGGACGACCTCGCGCAGCGGTCCGAGCAGGCTGCCGTCGGCGTACGCGCGCAGGAAGCGGTCCAGGTCGTGGGTGGTGCAGATCGCACCGCCGTCCGCGCCACCCACGACGGGGATCGAGTAGACGTTGCTGCGCCACGGGCCGTCGGGTTCCTCGCGCCGGTACCCGACCGCCACGTCGGGGACCGGTTCGTCGAGCCGGAAGAAGCCGCTGGCCGACATCCCGGCCGGGTCGAAGACACGCTCCTGCACCACCTCGGTGAAGGGACGGCCGGTCAGCTCCTCGACCACCAGCCCGAGCACGATGTAGCCGGCGTTGGAGTACTGGAACAGCTCGCCGGGTGGGCGGTACGGCGCCAGGTCGCCGAAGAGTGGCAGGAAGTCGGCCGGCCGATTGAGGGAGTACGACGGCAGCTCGGACCACAGGTCGGCATAGTCGGCGAGGTACGCCGGGGAGCTCTCGTCCTCCTCGCAGTAGTCGGCGATGCCCGAGGTGTGGCAGAGCAGGTGGTGCATCGTTACCGCGGGCAGCAGCGTGCTGGGCCGACGGTCAGGCGGTAGCACGTCGACGACGGGGGTCTCGAAGGCGACCAGCCCGTCACGGACGAGGCTGACCACCGTGCAGGCGGTGAACATCTTGGTCACCGAGGCGATCCCGAACCGGGTGGCCGGCGTGACCGGCGTACGCGTCGCGCGGTCGGCGTACCCGACGCACGCCTCGAAGATCCGCTCACCTCCGCGGGTCAGCAGCATCGCACCGGACAGGTCGCGCGTCTTGCCCCACGAGGTCAGCTCGGCGGCGAGCACCTCGAGGGGGTCGGACTCCACTGACATCCACCGAGCGTGGCAGCACCCAAGCGGTACGACCATCGAGTTCTCGGCTCATGCCTGTGACGCCGCTCGGTCGCATGCCGTCGCTGGGCACATCCGGCGGTCAGCCATCCGGGGCGCGGCTACCGGCGGCGAGGTGGTGCGCCCTTTCGAGGCCGTCCAGGATCAGGTCGAGGGCGAACTCGCTGAGCCACGTTCTGGAGGCGATCAGGTACCTGCAAGAGGGCCGCGTCCAGGGCAAGATCGCCGTCACCCTGGCCGAGCCGAACCGGTTGAAGCCAACCGCGTGTCCGATGAGTTCTCGTCCGCCCGTCGGTCGTACCAGTATTGATTCGCACCAGGAGAGGATGTCATGGGCCGGATTGTCGTGACCGAGTTCATCTCGCTCGACGGGGTCATCGAGGCACCGGGTGGCGGGGAGGACTACAAGCACGCTGGGTGGACCTTCGAGATCGATCGTGGTGAGGAGGGCAACCAGATCAAGCTCGACGAGACGATGAGCTCCGCCGCGTTGCTGCTCGGACGGCGCACCTACGAGGGCTTCGCCGCAGCGTGGCCCGAGCGCGACGGGGAGTTCGCCGACAAGTTCAACACCATGCCGAAGTACGTCGTGTCGTCGACGTTGCGCGACCCGGAGTGGACGAACACCACCGTGCTCTCCGGCGACCTGATCGACGAGATCACGAATCTGAAGAAGGAGCAGGACGGGGACATCGTCGTTCACGGCAGCGCCCAACTCGTGCAGTCGTTGATCGAGCACGCCCTCGTCGACGAGCTCCGGCTCATGGTCTTCCCGGTCGTGCTCGGGACCGGCAAGCGACTGTTCGGCGAGACGACCGACAAGAAGCGGCTACAGCTGACGTCGGCGATCGTGGTCGGTGACGGCGTCGCCGTCCAGGTCTACACGCGCGGCTGACTCGGCAGGGGACCTGGCGACGTCGTCGCACCGGTTTGCACGTGGACGCCGGCGCAGCGGATATCTGCCACCCACTTCAGGAGGTTGTCGTATCGGCGGGATGCCGTTCGTGGTGGGGTTGAAGGCGGTCATCGGGACCGCCCGGAACGAGGAGAAGTGGGATGACGCACTACCTGTTGACCGTGCACGGCCCCGCAGAGATGGACGAGTTCGGCAACTACGGCTCGAAGGAGGAGATGGAGGAGGCATTCGCGACGACCGGCGCCTTCAATGAGAAGCTTCACGCCGATGGCTACTGGGTCTTCGCCGGTGGGCTCCAGTCGGCGTCGACGGCGACCGTCGTCGACGGCCAGGGCGAGACGCCGGTGGTTACCGACGGCCCCTACCTCGAGACCAAGGAGGTCATCGGGGGTTTCTGGGTCATCGACGCGCCCGACCTCGACGTGGCGCTCAAGCTCGCCGCCGAGGGGTCCAAGGCGTGCCGGGGCAAGGTCGAGGTCCGCCCGTTCGACGGCCTCGCCTGAGCCGGCCCGAACGAGGACTGATCGATGCCGGGCGGAACGGCGGCCGTCGAGCGGGTCTTCCGCGAGGAGTACGGCCGCCTGATCGCCTCGCTCGTCCGCCGCTTCGGTGACATCGACATCGCAGAGGAGGCGGCGGGTGAGGCGCTTGTGGCCGCGTTGGAGAAGTGGCCGGAGTCCGGCGTACCTCCCAACCCGGGCGGCTGGCTCACCATCACGGCGGGCAACCGCGCGATCGACCGGATCCGCCGCGAGAAGCAGCGCGACGCGAAGCACCAGGCGGCCTTCATGCACTACGACGACACGCCTCACGAGCCCACGGGACCGGTCGAGGACGACCGATTGCGGCTGCTCTTCACCTGCTGCCACCCCGCGCTCGCACCGGAGGCACGGATCGCGCTGACGCTCCGCCTCCTCGGTGGGCTGACTGTGCCTGAGATCGCACAGGCGTTTCTCGTGCCCGAGACCACGATGGCGCAGCGGATCACTCGAGCGAAGAAGAAGATCGCGGCGGCGAAGGTGCCTTACCGGGTGCCCGAGGGTGCCGACCTGCCCGAGCGGCTCGGTGGCGTGCTGGCGGTGCTGTTCCTCGTCTTCAACGAGGGCTACCTCGCCACCGGCGACGGCGACCCGGTGCGCGCCGAGCTCACGGGCGAGGCCGTCCGGCTGACACGGGTCCTCCGTCGGCTGCTCCCCGAGGAGCCGGAGGTGGCCGGTCTGCTCGGGCTGCTGCTGCTCATCGAGGCCCGGCGTGAGGCCCGCGTGCGGAATGGGCAGCTGGTCCCGCTCGGCGAGCAGGATCGCGTCGGCTGGCACCGCGGGCTCATCGCGGAGGGGCACGACCTGGTCCGCGAGTGCCTCGCGATCAACCGACCCGGCCGCTACCAGATACTCGCCGCGATCAACGCCGTCCACACCGACGCCCCCAACGCGTCGGACACGGACTGGTCGCAGGTGGTCGCACTGTACGACCAGCTGACCCGGCTCGACCCGTCGCCGATCGTCGCACTCAACCGCGCGGTCGCAGTCGCGGAGCTGGACGGCCCGAAGGTGGCCCTGACTCTGATCGACCGCCTGCCGCTCACGGGATACCACGCATGGCACGTCGCCCGCGCCGACATGCTCCGCAGGCTCGGCCGGACCGCCGAGGCGAAGGACTCGTACGACGCCGCCATCGCCGCCACCCAGAACTCCGCCGAGCGCGCCTACCTGAGCAGGAAGCGCGGCGAGCTGGTCTGAGCCGTCCGACATCTCGGTGTGCTACCCGACCACGGCGGCAAGGGGACGCGCTCGTCGTGCGTCTTCGCCTACCCTGCCGACAGCGGAACGACCGGGAGGGGCAGGTGGCATGACGTTCCTGAATGAGCCCGCGTCCAGCGAGGGCGGGCAGCGCATATACGACGCAGACATTGCCGAGGACGGGTACGTCTGGGACAACAGCAAGGTGTGGGCGCACCAGCCCGCGCTCGACGAAGCACTCAGCGCCTTGATCGTGGGTGCCGCCGAAGCGGCGGGACTGTCGATCCGTGAGAAGGGCATGCTCGTGATCGGGCAGTCGGCCACGATCGGCGATTCCTACTGCAGCGTCGCCTGGGGTCGATGGCTGACCGAGTCGGAGGGTGCGCAGACGGCCGCCGCAGCTCTCCGAGGCGATGAGGCACCCTTCAGCGAGCGTGAGCGTGCGCTGGCGACGTGGGCACGCACGATTGCCGACCACCCCAACGACACCACGCCTCAGGACGTCGAGCTGCTCCGCGACGTGGGCTTCGACGATCCGCAGATTCTTGCGCTGACGGTGTACGCCGCAGCCCGGATGGCGCTCTCCATCACCAACGATGCCCTCGGCGCCCGCCCGGACCAGGCCCTCATCGACATGCTGCACCCGTCGGTGCGCGCCGCAATCACATGGGGACGGTGGCCCGCCTAGGTCCGACTAGGGATGTCCCGAGACATCGCACGGTGTCCGAGGGGGGACTTGAACCCCCATGCCCTGTAAAGGGCACTAGCACCTCAAGCTAGCGCGTCTGCCAATTCCGCCACCCGGACGAGGTGTCAGGAAGGGGTGGGTGGCCCACTCCTGTGCGCCCGCAACCTTAGCAAAGCCCGGTGCGTCCCCGCGCGCCGCAAAGGTGCCGTCCGGCCGACCGCGACCCCGCCCCGGAGCGGGGTGCGGCAGGATGACCGTGACAGCACCCGGTATCCGAGGAGGGCTCCGTGTCAGACGCCCCGCGCACCGCCGAGGACGAGGTCGTGGACCTCTGCCGGGACCTGATCCGCATCGACTCCTCCAACTACGGCGACGGCTCGGGCCCGGGGGAGCGGGCGACCGCAGAGTACGTCGCGGCTCAGCTGTCCGAGGTCGGGCTGGAGCCGGACCTCTACGAGTCGGCCGACCGGCGTACCAGCCTCGTCGTCCGGTGGGAGGGCGAGGACGCATCCCGGCCGGGACTGTTGATCCACGGCCATCTCGACGTCGTGCCGGCTGAGGCCCGGGACTGGACGCACGACCCGTTCGCCGCCGAGGTCGCCGACGACTGCATCTGGGGTCGCGGCGCCGTCGACATGAAGGACATGGACGCGATGACCCTCGCGGTCGTCCGCAAGTGGCGACGCGAGGGGCGCAAGCCACCGCGCGACGTCGTGCTCTGCTTCCTCGCCGACGAGGAGGCGGGCGGGCTCATGGGTGCGCACTGGATGGTCGAGCACCACGCCGACAAGTTCGAGGGCGTCAGCGAGGCGATCAGCGAGGTCGGGGGCTTCTCCTTCACGTTGCCCGGCGGCGAGCGGGCCTACCTGATGGAGACCATGCAGAAGGGCATCCACTGGCTGCGTCTCGTCGCCGACGGTCGCGCCGGACACGGCTCGATGGTCAACGACGACAATGCCATCACGACTCTCTCCGAGGCGGTGGCGCGGATCGGGCGCCACGACTGGCCGCTGCGCCTCACCGACACCGTCCAGCGCTTCCTCGAGGAGATGTGCGACGCGCTCGGCATCGAGTTCGACCCCAGCGACCCGGAGCCGACCCTGGCCAAGCTCGGCAGCCTCGCGCGCATCGTCGGCGCGACGCTGCGCAACACCGCGAACCCGACTCTGCTCAAGGCCGGCTACAAGCACAACGTCATCCCGCAGTCGGCCGAGGCATTCATCGACTGCCGGTTTCTGCCGGGTCTCGAGGACGAGCTGCTCGCCACCATCGACGAGCTCATCGGCCCCGACGTACGCCGCGAGACCGTGATCAGGGACATCGCCCTGGAGACCACCTTCGACGGTGCGCTCATCGACTCGATGGTCGCGGCGCTCGAGGCCGAGGATCCGGGCTGCCGCACCATCCCCTACGCGCTTTCCGGCGGCACCGACAACAAGTCCTTCTCGCTGATCGGCATCCGCGGCTTCGGCTTCTCCCCGTTGCGGCTGCCCGCCGACCTGGACTTCAGCGGCATGTTCCACGGCGTCGACGAGCGGGTGCCGCTCGACTCGCTCCGGTTCGGTGTGCGGGTGCTCGACCGCTTCCTCGCCACCTGCTGAGTCGCAGGGGAGCGTGCTCGCCGCACGGTCTAGCGTGAGGCCATGTCTGGCAACGCTCGGGCCGCGGCCGAGGCCCTCAAGTCCGCGATCGACGAGCATCTCGCTGCGTGTGAGACGCGCGCCGGCGAGCAGGACGAAACGGTCGAGGCCGCCTATGGGCGCTTGCGCGAAGCAGCCGAGTCCTACGACGACGCGCTCTTCGACGAGTACGACGAGGTGACGCCCTTCGAGTTCTCCGCCGGTCCGATCTGGGAGGCGGCGGAGGTGACCGACTCACGGCTGCCACCGCGGCTCAGCGTCCTGGTGCGCCGCGATTTCACCGTCCAGTCGCCCGAAGACCTGCAGGCTGCGGCACTCGCCACGTCCCCCGAGGGCGACGAGCCCGCGGAGTCACAGGGGCCGATCGACGCGCTTGGCACGCTGCTCGACCGGAGCGGGATCGACGCGCTCACCTGGGCCGGCGACACCGGACTGCGCTACCTCGGTGGCACCGTGTGGGTGCTCGTCCGGGACGTGGACGACGACACGCTCGACCCGGCGCCGTTCGCCGCCGTTGACGAGTCCCGCCTGCTGCTCCGGCTGGACGAGGAGGTCGTCGGCTGACGGTTCCCAGGTAGGGCAAGGCTGGGACCCCACCCCCGCCGTTTGGCACGTTGGGACACGACACGCTGGGCGCTGACCGGCGTGTCCGTGTCCCAACCTGCCAAACGATCACGAGCCGGCTGCACACGGCGCTCAGGCGGTCCGGACCGCCCGGATGACCTTGCGCCGCAGCACGGCCCGGCGCGAGCCGTCGGCGTACAGACGCAGCCGGGCCAGCTCCCAGTGGCCGTACTCCGCCTGCTCGGTCAGCAGCCGCCGCGCGGCTCCTCGGCTGGTGCCGCGCGGCAGATAGAGGTGCTGGTACTCCCACTCGACCATCGCGCCCATTCTGACCCACGCCCGCGCCCGCGCTCGTGAGAACCGGCCACACCGCCCCGATCAGCCCACGCCCTGGGTGTCCGCTGCCGACACGTCATCGAGGGCGGCCCGGATCTCGCTCGGCAGCGTCAGCTGCTCGGACTCGAGCGTCGCGCGCAGCTGCGCGGCGGTCCGGGCCCCCACGACCGGCGCCGTCACCCCGGGCGCGTCCCGGACCCAGGCCAGCGCGACCTCGACCGGCGCCACCTCCAGTCCGTCCGCCGCGGTGACGAGCGCGTCGACGATGCGCCGCGAGCGCTCGTCGAGGAAGCGCTCGACGAAGCTGGCGAAGTGCGGCGACGCGGCGCGGGAGTCGGCGGGAGTCCCGGTGCGGTACTTGCCAGTCAGGACCCCGCGGCCGAGCGGCGACCACGGGAACACGCCGATTCCGAGAGCAGCCGCGCAGGGCAGCACCTCGCGTTCGATGTCGCGCTGCAGCAGGGAGTACTCCACCTGCGTCGACACCACCGGCGACCGACCAGGCCACGACGCCTGCCAGGTCACGGCCCGGGCGGTCTGCCATCCGGAGTAGTTGGAGACCCCGGCGTACCTGGTGCGTCCGGACGAGACCGCGTCGTCCACCGCCGAGAGCGTCTCCTCGAGCGGCGTCTCGTCGCTCCAGGTGTGCACCTGCCACAGGTCGACGTGGTCGGTGCCGAGCCGCTGCAACGACTCGTCCAGCGAGTCGAGCATGGCCCGGCGCGAGGTGTCGACGACCCGTTCGCCGGTACGCCGTGAGATGCCCGCCTTGGTGGCAAGCACCAGCTCGGACCGGTCGACCATCGAGCCGAGCAGGCCGCCGATGACCCGCTCGGAC
>JAVEDG010000390.1 GCA_030841245.1 Actinomycetota bacterium | reverse complement strand
CGGTCCGGCGGGCGGCTCGGGACAGCGCGCGGGCGAGGACGAGCTGTTGACCCCGCAGCAGGTGAGCGAGCTCAAGGGACGGGACATGTTCGTCCAGCGCTACGCCGACCTACTGGGTGCGACCGTCGACACCGTGCCCGCGACCGTGGAGCCCGCGGCCGCCGCCAGGTCGAGCTGACCCACCCCACGAGCCGGTCACCCGGCGACCGGGATGCTGCGGACCAGCTCCACCAGCTCGTCGTGACCGAGCAGATCTGCCGGGCGCACCGTGCGTTCGGCCGCGACGTAGTGGAACGCGGCCCGGATCCGCTCCAGCGGTGTGCTCGTCAGGTGGTGCCAGGCCAGCCGGTACACGGCGAGCTGGACGGCTGCCGCCGTCGCGTCCTCGCCGGTCATCGGGCGCCCGGTCTTCCAGTCGATGACGTCGACGAGGCCGTCCGAGGAGTCGGTGAAGACCGCGTCACAGCGGCCACGCAGCAGCACGCCTTCGAGCACCAGGTCGAACGGGAACTCCACCTCGGCGGGGACCCGCGACCACCACTCGCTCCGGCGGAACGCCTCCTGCAGCGCCAGCAGGTCGGCGTCCGGTGCCGGCGACTCGTCGGCGGCACCGGGCAGCTCGTCCACATCCATCAACCGCTGCTGTCCCCATCGCGCTTCGAGCCACAGGTGGAAGCGGGTGCCGCGTCGGGCGGTGCGGGCCGGTGGGTGCGGCATCGGGCGGCGTAGCTGGCGGGCGAGGGCGGTCGGGTCACGACGAAGCTCGACCAGCTGGGAGACGGACAGGCTCGGGGGCAGCTCCACGACGGGTGCGCGGCGATCCCGCAGCCGCGCCAGCTCGCCGAGCAGGATGTCGGCCTCCTCACGCCAGGCCGCCACCGCGGGATCGAGCGAGGCCGGGACCTGCCCGGCGTCGTCGAAGAGCGCATCGGCCGCGCCTGCGTCTCCGAGCTCGTCCGGGTCCTCCTCGCCGGCTGCTGTGACATCCGCGGCTGCCGCAGTCACAAGCGCGGCGGCCGCCGACACGGCGCCTCGCCGCTCGCCGAGCGGGTCGAACGGCCAAGGTCGTTCGACCGGGACGTCGAGCACCGGGTTGACGACGTCGTCGTCGGGCTCCGGCTCCCACACCGGGACGGTGCCGAACCCCTTCATGCACACGTCGTGCACCGCCTGCAGCAGGGTCGAGGGGCCACGCCGCGCCTTGGCCGACGTGTCCCACCAGTAACCGGAGCAGACGAGCACGTCGCGGGCTCTGGTCACCGCGACGTAGGCCAAGCGCTGCTCCTCGAGCAGGCTGCGCTCCTTGCAGGCCCGGGCGAACCGGTCCAGCGCGTCGCGTGCCTCGACCTGGTCGCTGAAGGCGGCCCACGCGAGCTCGGGAAGCTCGGCCCGGTCACCGCGCAACGGGAAGGGCAGCGCCGCGATCTGACGGGTCCAGTTGCTGACCGCCTGGCCCTCGACCGGGAACACCGACACGGTCATCCCGGCGACGAAGACGGCGTCCCACTCCAGTCCCTTCGCCGCATGCACCGTCATGAGCTGCACCCGCTCGGCGTCCGGCTCGGCGTCGTCGGCCCGGTCGAGCTCCAGCCCTCGCTCCCGCTCCTCAGCGGTGTCGAGGTAACCGAGGAAGGCCAGCAGGCCGGGGTCCTCATCGGCGGCCACGAACTCCTCCGCGACCTCGACCAGCCGGTCGATGTTGCGTAGCGCGTCGGCCGGGCGCACGTCTGGCCGGGAGGCCAGCTCGACGTCGAGGCACATCGTCGCTGCAACCGTCATCACCAGCTCGGGCAGCGGGGCGCCGCTGCGCTCGCGAAGCACTCGCAGCTCGTCGCGCAACCGGGCGATCCGGCGATAGCCGTCGGCCGAGTAGTGCCTCGCCTCGCCCGGGTCGTCGAGGGCATCGACGAGGCTGAGCTCGTCGACCTCGTCGTACTCCTGTGACCGCGTCGCCTCGCGGCCACCGGCCGGGCTTGCTCCGACCGCACCGTGCCGGGCCGCGGTCGCGTCGACGACTACCGGGTCGCCGGCCCCGGAGTGCCGACGGACCGCGAGCCGACGGGCGCGACGACCGAGTGCGTCCAGGTCACGAGGCCCGAGCCGCCAGCGGGGCCCGGCGAGCAACCGCACGACGGCGTTGCCGGCCATGGGGTCCGCGAGCGCCCGCAGGGTGCTGACGATCTCGACGACCTCGGGCTCGAGCAGCAGCCCGCCGAGACCGACCACCTCGCACGGGACCCCCAGGCCGCGCAGCTCGTCCTCGATCCTGGCGAAGTGGGAGCGGCGACGGGCGAGCACGGCAATCTGGCCCCAGGGCACGGGCGCCACCGGACGCCGGCCGAGCGCGGCGATGCGCGACGCGATCCACCGCGCCTCGTCGGCCACGCTGCGGTGGCAGGCCGCCTCTACCGTGCCGCCGTCGTCGCGGCTGGCGCCGGGCACCAGTGGCCGGTCGTCGAGCCCACGCAACGGGATGTCCTCCGCCAGCGAGTTGGCCACCTCGAGCACGTTCCCGGGGTTGCGGAAGCTGCGCGAGAGGCTGGTCTGACGGCGTGGTCCCGCGCCCGCGAAGTCGTCGAGGAACCGCTCGAGGTTGCCGGCGCTGGCACCGCGCCATCCGTAGATCGACTGTCGCGGGTCACCGACCGCCGTGACGGGGTGACCGGCGAACAACGAGGTCAACAGCACCCGCTGCGCTTCGCCGGTGTCCTGATACTCGTCGAGAAGCACGGCGCCGAAGCGGGCCCGCTCGATGTCGGCGGCCTCCGGGTGCCCGGCCGCGATCCGGGCCGCGACGGCCACCTGGTCGCCGTAGTCCAGCACCCCTCGGGAGCCCTTGAGTGCGAGGTAGCGCTCGACCATCGGGAGCAGCTGGAGACGGTGGTCGAGCCGGGTGAGGAACTGGGCGACGTCGGCGGGCAGTGCCTTGCCGCGCTGCCCGGGCGCACGGGGCAGGTCGTGCAGCCGGCGGTGGATCTCATGGGTGAGGTCGGCGAGGTCGCGCGGGTCGCGCAGGTGCTCGGCGAGCTCGCCGGCGAGCGCGAGGACGTCGCCGACGATGCTGGACAGCGCTCGGTCGGAGCCCACCGGCCCGTCGTACGACCCGACCACCTCGGCGGCGTACTGCCAGGACGCGGCCACGCCGATGACGCGCATGGCCGGCTCCAGCCCGATGCGCAGCGCGTGCTCGGCGACGAGGGAACCGGCGTAGGAGTTGTAGGTCGCGATGGTCGGCTCGCCCGCGGCCAGCGCCGCCGCCACCTTCGGGAGCAGGAACGGCTCTGCCTCGTGGGCCCCGCGCAAGGCTCGAAGCATGCGGCGTACTCGCTCGCTCAGCTCCGCGGCTGCCTTGCGGGTGAAGGTCAGACCGAGCACGCGATGCGGCTCGACCATCCCGTTGGCCACGAGCCAGAGCACGCGCAGGCCCATGGTCTGGGTCTTGCCCGAGCCGGCACCCGCGACCACGACCACAGGCTGCGGCCCGGCCGCGATGGCCTGCTCCTGCTCGCTCGTCGGCGCCGCGTGCTCGCTGATCCGACGGGCCAGCTCGCGCGGCGTGAGCACGGGTTCGGTGGCCGTCATGTCGTCACCGTGCGGCCGTCGTCCTGCACCGGGCAGCTGGTCCGGACCGGGCACACCGTGCAGCGCTTGTTCTGGACCGCACGGAACGCGCTGCCCGCCATGCCCTCCGCGACCTCGGCCACCAGCCGCTGTGCCCAGTCCGGGTCGTCGTAGGACGACAGCAGTGGCTGCGCCTGCTCGCGCGCCGACCGTTCGAACCCGCCCTTGCCGAGCTGGACGAGCGCGGCGCCGCCGCTCTCGCTGATGCCGACGTCGGTGAAGGCGCCGGCCTCGACAGCGACCTGGTAGGCGGCGAGCTGCGGGTGCTCGTCGAGGTCGTCGGCCTTGCTGG
>JAVEDG010000431.1 GCA_030841245.1 Actinomycetota bacterium | reverse complement strand
CTACTCGGAGGAGCTCATCCGACAGGTCATCGGCCTCAGGACCGGCGAGATAGCCAACGGCCAGCGCATCGCGAAGGCGCTTTACGAAGACCTCAAGAAGCTCTACGGGCGTTCGGGCTTCATCCAGTACGAGGCCGAGGTCGCGCCCGAATTCAAGCTCAGCCCGCAGAAGCCGGACGAAGGCATCGCGGACTTTACGATCACGATCAACGAGGGCCGCCAGTTCACGCTTCGCCGTCTGGAATTCTTAGGCAACACCTTCACGCGCGACAACGTCTTGCGCCGCGAGGTGGCCGTCAACGAGGGCGACACCTTCGACCAGACGCTCTGGGATTTCTCCGTCCTCAAGCTCAACCAGTTGGGATTCTTCGACCCGATCAACAAGGACACCGACGCGGAGTTTCGCCAGAGCGAAGAGACGGGCGAGGTTGACATCAACCTGCGCGTCAACGAGCGCGGTCGCAACCAGATCGCTTTTAACGGCGGCCTCTCGGGCATCGGCGGCTCGTTCTTCGGGCTCGACTATTCGACGAACAACCTTCTGGGGCGCGGCGAATCGCTCTCGTTCCAGTTCTCTTTCGGCAACCGTCAGAAGTCGATACTCTTCTCGTTCACCGAGCCCTACATCAAAGACCGTCCCATCTCGGTCGGATTCTCGCTCTTTACGGAGACGCGCAAGTTCTTCGGCGAAGGCACACTGCTGTCGCAGAACATAAACGCGCTGACGGGCGCGTTCGGGACGCAGCAGGACTTCCTCAGCGTTTCGGAGGAGAACCTGTTCACGCAGAACACGACGGGCGCTTCGCTGTTCGCCACCTCGCCGCTCTCCGAGTTCTGGCGACCGCGCAGCCGACGCCTCATCGAGATTTCGCGCGCCTCGCGCATCGGCCTCTCGTACTCGCTCTCGCGCTCGTCGGTCAAAGACCCGCCGGTCAACGAGCAGAACAACCCCTCGACCTTCATTCCGGTCATCTTTGCGCAGCCCGACATCATGACGAGTCGCGTGACGCCCTCTTTGGTCTACGACACGCGCAACGGCTCGATTGACCCGACGAACGGAAAACAGGTCGCGCTCTCGCTTGCGTTCGCGGGCCTCGGCGGCGACGTTCGCACCATCCAGCCGACGATCTCGTACACGCAGTTCAAGCCCATCCGTCGCAAGCGCTCCGAGAATCCGGAGGTCTTCGGCTTCCGCCTCGTCGCCGGACACGTACGCAGCTTCGGCATCACGGGCAAGATTCGCGACGCGCAGTCAAGCTCGCTCTCCTTCATCGCGGGCGTTCCCATCTACGAGCGTTTCTTCCTCGGCGACGAGTTCACGATCCGCGGCTACAACGTGCGTTCGATAAGCCCGATCGCGCCGCTCGACGTGTTCGTCACCTCGCGCAACGTCTCGGTCTCGGGCACGCCGTCGGGCGACCTCGTCGCCGTGGGCGGGCTGCCCGACACGCTGCGGCAGCAGCTCGTCCAGATCGGCACGTTCACCGGCCCGACGGGGGCGAACACCGTGCAGATCGACCGCCAGTTCCGCTTCCTCGGCGGCGACACGCAGCTTCTGGGGAACTTCGAGTACCGCATCCCGATCTTCGGCCCCGTGGCGCTGGCGGCCTTCGCCGACATCGGCTCGGCCTTCAATCTCTCGACGGGCAGCGACCAGACCTTCTCGACGCAGTTCCTGGCCGACCAGCCCTTCCTGAACCAGGCCGGCGGCCTGAACGGGCTCATCAAGCGCCGCTACCCGCAGCTCGCCATCGTCCCGTCGAGCGGCGGCCTGCTCACTCAGGGCGACCGCCTGATCACTCAGGAGGAGTTCGCCGCGCTCCAGCGCGTCGGCCCGCTCGACCCGATCACGTCGCTGCCCTTCGGCGTGCAGCCCGTCTTTCTGCGCGGCGAGGCGCAGACCAACACGGTGGCGCGCATCTCGCAGAGCCTTTTTTCTAAAATCAGCGACTACCGATCCAGCCTCGGACTGGAGATGCGCATCCAAATGCCTGTGATTAACGTGCCGTTCCGCTTCATCTACGCCATCAACCCGAACGCACAGGACACGCTCATTCAGGAGAAGAAGAGGGTCTTCCGGTTCAGCATCGGGCGCACCTTCTAAGTCTTTACGACAGGAAACGACGGGGGCGGCGCGCCCCCTTGGTAAGCACCCGCGGCCGCGCCCGAAAGTTCGCCCGCAACACTTTAAGGAGCAGTACAGGAAAGATCATGAAAGCGATTCGCACAACCTTCTTCGCCGCCGCCCTCGCGGCCACAGCCGCGCTGACGGCCTCCGCCCAGACCCAGCCCGCCGGCCGCCCGGCCCTGCCCGCGCAGCCGCGCCCGACCGCCCCCGCTACGAGCGGCGCTGTCACGGTCGCCGAGGGCAAGTTCGCCATCATCGACACCGAGGCTTTCGGTGACACGAAGGAGGGCATCCAGCGTCTGGTCGCCGCCTTCCAGACCGTCGAGCGCGAGTTCAAGCCGCGCCGCGACGAGATCACGACCTTGAAGACGCGCTACGACGCGCTCGTCAAGGAGATCAACGACACCAAGGCGGTCGCCGCCCCGGCGGCGCTCCAGACCAAAGCCGACCAGGCTTCGCAGCTTGAGATCGAGATCAAGCGCAAGCAGGAGGACGGCCAGAAGGCGCTCGACAAGCGCGTGCAGGACTTGACCGGCCCGGTCTACCAGGACATCGGCAACGCCTTGCAGGCGTACGCCAAGGCGCGCGGCCTCTCGGTCGTCTTCGACGTGAGCAAGATGCAGGGCGTCCTCATGGTCGTTGACGGCGGCATCGACATCACCAGCGCCTTCATCGCCGACTACAACCAGCGCAACCCGGCCACGACGGCCGCGGCCGCGCCGGCCACCCGCCCGTAAGAGCCGAAGGCCGTAAACCGTAAAT
>JAVEDG010000349.1 GCA_030841245.1 Actinomycetota bacterium | reverse complement strand
CTCGCGCAGATCGAGAAGAGTCACGGCAAAGGTTCGGTGATGCGGCTCGGCGACGAGGTACGCCAGCCGATTTCTGTCATCCCCACCGGGTCGATCGCCCTCGACATCGCCCTCGGCATCGGCGGGCTGCCCCGTGGCCGCGTGGTGGAGATATACGGTCCGGAGTCGAGCGGGAAAACTACCGTGGCGCTGCACGCGATCGCCAACGCGCAGAAGACCGGCGGCATCGCGGCGTTCATCGACGCCGAGCACGCCCTCGACCCCGACTACGCGAAGCAGCTCGGCGTCGACACCGACGCATTGCTGGTCTCCCAGCCCGACACGGGGGAGCAGGCGCTGGAGATCGCCGACATGCTGATCCGCTCGGGCGCGCTCGACGTCATCGTCATCGACTCGGTCGCCGCACTGGTGCCGCGCGCCGAGATCGAAGGCGAGATGGGCGACAGCCACGTCGGCCTGCAGGCCCGGCTGATGAGCCAGGCGCTGCGCAAGCTGGCCGGCGCCCTCAACCAGTCCAAGACCACCGCCATCTTCATCAACCAGCTGCGCGAAAAAATCGGCGTGATGTTTGGATGTTTTTCTTACAGCACGCGCGTGACCCTCGCCGACGGCAGCCAGGAGAAGATCGGCAAGATCGTCAATCAGAAGCTCCCGGTCGAGGTCCTGTCCTACGACGCCGCCTCGGGGGCGATCGTGCCCCGTCGAGTGACCAACTGGTTCGACAACGGGCCGACCGAGCAGTTTCTCCAGTTCACCGTCGAACGGAGTGGTGGCAACGGCCGGGCCCAATTCGCGGCCACCGCCAACCACCTCATCCAGACGCCAGGTGGCTGGCGAGAAGCCGGCGAGCTCATGCCGGGTGACCGCGTCGTGCAGGCGGAGTACGCCAGGTTGAGCGACCAGCAGTGGCAGGTCGTGCTCGGCGGACTGATGGGAGACGCAAACCTGTCCCCGAACCGTGATGACCGTCACGGCGTCCGGTTCCGGTTGGGTCACGGTGCCCGCCAGGTCGAGTACCTCGACTGGAAGGTGTCACTGCTCGGCAACATCGGCTGCTCCCGCAGAGTCGGCGCCCGAGGCGCCTCCTTCGCTGACTTCCGACCTCTTCCGGAGCTCGGTGAGCTGCAGCAGGTCGTCTACCTCGGCGACGGCAAGAAGCACCTGACGTGGGACTACCTCAAGGCTCTCACGCCGTTGGCCCTCGCCATCTGGTACATGGACGATGCGTGCTACACGCCCCGGTCCAAGGGCCTGCAGGCCAGGACCGCTGGTGGCTCAGGGCGGGTCGATATCTGCGTCGAGGCCATGAGCCCGGGCTCTCGGGATCGGCTCCTGCAGTACCTGCAGGACACGCACGGACTGGACTGCAAGATCATGGCGCGCGGCGCTGCCGGCAAGGCCGTCCTGCAGTTCACGACGGCAGCCACTGCTCAATTCCAGGAGCTCATCGCCCCCTACGTCCATCCCTCCATGGCCTACAAGCTGCCGGCGCGGCTGCGCGAGCGCTTCGACGTCGAGCCGCAGTTCGTCGAGCCCGTGCTCCACCCGGTGCCGGCCCAGATCCTCGACATCCATGTCAAGCCTCGCACCCGGTCGATGCACCGGTTCGACATCGAGGTCGAGGGGACGCACAACTACTTCGTCGACGGCGTGATGGTGCACAACAGCCCCGAGACCACCTCCGGTGGCAAGGCGCTGAAGTTCTACGCGTCGATCCGGCTGGACGTGCGGCGCATCGAGACGCTCAAGGACGGCCAGGAGTCGGTGGGCAACCGGGTCCGCGTCAAGGTCGTGAAGAACAAGATGTCCCCGCCGTTCCGCCAGGCCGAGATGGATCTGATGTTCGGTCAGGGCATCAGCCGCGAGGGCGGCTTGATCGACGTCGGGGTCGAGCAGGGGTTCGTCCGCAAGGCGGGCGCCTGGTACACCTACGACGGCGACCAGCTCGGCCAGGGCAAGGAGAACGCCCGGGCGTTCCTGCGGGACAACCCCGACCTCGCCGACGAGCTGGAGAAGAAGATCAAGGAGAAGCTCGGCATCGGCGCCCACGTCGACGCACCGGCCGACGCCGACCTGCCGGTCCCGGTGAAGCCGGTCGACCTCTGAGCGGTCCGCCACCGTGACCCGACAGCCCGACCAGATGACCAGACACGACGGACGTACCGGCCGGGGTCGTGCACCCGACCCCCCGGACGACGCGGAGGGACCGCGGCGGCTCGACCCCGCTGCGGTCCCTCCCACTCACATCGCGGCCGGCCCCACGCCGGGCAGCGCGGCCGACGAGGCGCCCGAGCCGGACCCGGACTCGGTGGCCCGCACGATCCTGCTCCGCAAGCTGACCGCGGCGCCGCGCACACGTGCCCAGCTGGCCGATGACCTGCGGCGCCGTGAGGTCCCGGACGACGTGGCCGAGCGGGCGCTCGACGGGTTCGTGGAGGTCGGCCTGATCGACGACGCGGCCTTCGCCAGATCGTGGGTGACCAGCCGGGCGAGCAGTCGGGGCCTGTCCCGGAGCGCGCTGCGCCAGGAGCTGCGCCGGCGCGGGGTCGCCGACGAGACGGTCGCCGCCGCGGTCGAGCAGATCGCCGACGAGGACGAGATGAGCGCGGCCCGGGCGCTGGTCCACCGCCGCATGCGGACCTCCTCGGCCGGGGCAGGGCTGCCGGCGGACGTCCGGATGCGCCGGCTGTCCGGGCTGCTGGCGCGCAAGGGCTATTCCTCGGGGGTGGCGCTGCAGGTCGTCCGCGAGGCACTCGCCGAGGAGTCTCGGCCGTAGGCGACCACCAGCGCGCCCACCTGCGGTGATTCGACGGGAGGTTCCTTGACCGCCTCCTGGCCCGGCCGTAACCTGCCGTTCAACCAAGGATCTGTCCCGCGCACCTTGCGGGTTCGCGATAGCAAGAGCTGACCAGCAACTTCTCTCGCTCGAAGGCGAGTGCACCATCGAGCCGGACCTCCGGCACCGGCGGCGCGTGCCCGCAGGTGGAACGGCGCATCCTCGGTCGGGCTGCCGTCACGCGCGGCCGCCCACTCGAGAGGAGGCGTCGTGAGCAGCGGGCTCGCCGTCATCGGCGCGGTGCTCGTCGTCGGCCTGCTCCTCGCGGTCGTCGTCCTGCTGGTGTTCCTGCTGCGCCGCGAACCCGCGCGCCAGGCGGGCGCCGGCGCCTCAGGTGACTCGTCCGGACGGCCCGCGGCCGGTGCCCACCCTGACGCGAGCGGCCCGGTGACGCCGGGCCCGGTGACGGCCGCCCCGACCGTGCTTCCCGACTCTTCGGGAAGCGCAACAGCAGCAGCCGCACCCTGGCCCAGCTCGCCGGGCGCTGCCACCCCCGGCGAGGACGCGCGGCGCGCTGAGCCAGCGGCCCCCAGCCCGCCGGACGGCGCGCTTGCCGCGACGACGACGGGCATTCACGACACCACCGCCACCGTGCCGGACACGGCGCTGCCCGAACTGCGGATGGCCGAGATCGCGAGCGCCCGGCGGCGACTCGACACCCAGGTCCAGGAGCTGGCCCAGGCGCGGGAGGCGATCGAGCTCGAGCTGGCCGCGGCGCGGGCCGACATCCGTGAGCAGCGCATCGACATCGAGCACCGGGAGCACCGCATCACCGAGCGGGAGGACCGGCTCACCGCGCAGGCCCGCCACCTCGAGGACCGGGCCGGTGGCCTGACCCAGCAGGAGGCCGAGCTCGTGGCACGGCGGGCTGAGCTCGCCGAGCTCGAGAGTGAGCGGCGCCTCGTGCTCGAGAGGGTCGCCGGCCTGACCGCTGAGCAGGCGCGCGTCGAGCTCGTCGCCGCGGTCGAGTACCAGGCCAAGCGAGACGCAGCGCTGCTGGTCCGCGACATCGAGCACCAAGCCCAGCAGGACGGCGACGAGCGCGCCCGTCGGATCATCGTCGGCGCCGTGCAGCGGCTCGCCACCGAGCAGACGACCGAGTCCGTCGTGTCGGTCCTGCACCTGCCTGCGGACGAGATGAAGGGACGCATCATCGGCCGCGAAGGCCGCAACATCCGGGCCTTCGAGTCGGTCACGGGCGTGAACCTGATCATCGACGACACCCCCGAGGCCGTGCTGCTGTCCTGCTTCGACCCGGTACGACGCGAGGTCGCTCGGCTCACCCTGGAGAGCCTCGTGCTCGACGGGCGCATCCATCCGCAGCGGATCGAGGACACCTACGAGCGGTCCAAGTCGGAGGTCGAGGCGCAGTGCGTGCGCGCCGGCGAGGACGCCACCGTCGGCCTCGGCATCACCGAGATGCACCCCGAGCTGGTCACGCTGCTCGGCCGGTGCCGCTACCGCACGTCATACGGCCAGAACGTGCTCATGCACCTGATCGAGTCGGCGCACCTGGCCGGTCTGATGGCCAGCGAGCTCGGCCTCGACCCGGCCCTCATGAAGCGCGCCGCGCTGCTGCACGACGTGGGCAAGGCATTGACCCACGAGGCAGAAGGGTCGCACGCCCTGGTGGGCGCCGAGGTCGCGCGACGCTGCGGCGAGATCGACGACGTCGTCCATGCGATCGAGGCCCACCACAACGAGGTCGAGCCGCGCACCCTGGAGGCGGTGCTCACCCAGGCGGCGGACGCGATCAGCGGTGGCCGGCCAGGGGCGCGCCGCGAGTCGCTCGAGGCCTACGTCAAGCGGCTGCAGCGGTTGGAGGAGATCGCGACGGCGTACGACGGGGTGGAGAAGGTCTACGCCATGCAGGCGGGCCGGGAGATCCGGGTCATGGTGCTGCCGGACGCCGTCGACGACATCCAGGCCCAGGTGATCGCCCGCGAGATCGCCAAGCAGGTCGAGACCGAGCTCACCTATCCGGGCCAGATCCGCGTGACCGTCGTCCGCGAGTCCCGCGCCACCGAGACCGCCCGCTGAGCCGAGGCTCGTGACAGGCGCAGTCGTCCCCGGCTCCCGCATGCCAGGTGATTGCCCGCTGTCCCCGCCGCTGACATCCTGACCGGGTCCGCCAGTCCTCGGATCTCGGGAGTGCAGGTGCGTAGAGCATTGTTCGCCGTCGTCGTTCTCACCGCTCTGTCCGTCGCCGCTCCGGCGGCCGGTGCCGCCGCCCGGGGAGGCGCTGCCATCAGGGTGGCCCCCAACCACAAGATCTCCCAGAGCACGAGCACGAACTGGGCGGGGTACGCAGCGATCGGGACGACGTTCACCAGCGTCTCGTCCACCTGGACCCAGCCGACCGCGACGTGCACGAGGGGGCAGACCTACTCCAGCTTCTGGGTCGGCCTGGACGGGTACTCCAGCGGGTCGGTCGAGCAGACCGGCACGGACGCCGACTGCTCCAGTTCCGGAGTCGCGAGCTACTACGCGTGGTACGAGATGTACCCGAAGTTCCCGGTCAACCTGTCGCCGAGCACCTACCCCGTGTCGCCGGGTAACCAGATGCATGCGTCGGTGACCTTCGGCGGCGGGCACGTGTTCACGCTCACCATCTCCAACGCGACCAGGGGCTGGACCTTCACGACCAACCAGAAGTCCGGCAAGGCGCAGCGCTCCTCCGCCGAGGTGATCGCGGAGGCGCCCTCGAGCTCCGGCGGGGTGCTGCCGCTGACGAACTTCGGCACCGTGGGCTTCGCCAACTCCGCGGCCAACGGCAGGTCGCTCTCGACGTTCACCACGGACCGGATCGACATGGTGTCGGGCACCACCACGAAGGCGACGACCGGCTCGATCAGCTCGTCAGGCGGGTTCTCCGTGACCTGGAAGCACGCCTGAGCGGCAGCCCGAACCCCCTGCCATCAACGGTCTCCTCATGGCCT
>JAVEDG010000218.1 GCA_030841245.1 Actinomycetota bacterium | reverse complement strand
GTACGGCATGGCCTCGGTCAAGTGGCTGCACTCGGTCGAGGTGGTCGGGGAGGAGTTCAACGGCTACCAGCAGACGGCGTACGCCGTGCGGCAGCGCTCCGAGGAGGCCGGTCGTCCGCTGACCTGGATCGAGCCGCGCGCGCTGTTGGTGCCCCCCGGGTCGCCCGACTTCATGTCCCGACGCAGGTTCCTGCAGGCCGGCCCGCAGCGGCTCGAGGGTCGGGCCTGGTCCGGACGTGGCCGGGTCACCGGTGTCGAGGTGACGACCGACGACGGGCAGACCTGGACTCCGGCCGAGGTCGAGCCGGCAACCGGGCGCTGGGCCTGGCACCGGTGGACCGTGGAATGGAGCGCACAGCCCGGCCACCACGTCCTGTCCGCGCGTGCCACCGACGACTCCGGTGCGCAGCAGCCGGACGAGGCACCATGGAACCGCGGAGGCTTCCGCAACAACCTGCCCCAGCGGGTCGAGGTGCTGGTGCTGGAGGGCTGAGCGGAGTGCGCCGCCTCAGCTCCCGGCGAGCGCGATGTCCTGCGGCCGGATGGGGATCCGTGGCAGGTCCAGACCGGTCGCGTCGCGCACAGCAGCTGCGACGGCGGCCGATGAGGAGATCGTGGGCGGTTCCCCGACGCCCTTGGCACCGAAAGGCGCACCGGGCTCGGGCTGCTCGATCAGCGCCGCCACCGTCACCTCGGGCATGTCGAGCGCGGTCGGGATCAGGTAGTCGGTGAAGGACGCGTTGCGGACCAGCCCACCGTCCATCACGATCTCCTCCATCACCGCCAGACCGACGCCCTGCGCGATCCCGCCCTCGATCTGACCGGTCACCTGGACCGGGTTCATGACCCGGCCGACATCCTGGGAGGTGGCGATCTCGACGACTCGTACCAGGCCGAGGTCGAGGTCGACGTCGACCACCGCGCGGTGCGCCGCGAACACGTAGGACACGTGCGCGTCGCCCTGTCCGTCGGCGCCCAGCGGAGTGGTCGGCTTGTGGTGGTGCTCGTAGGTCTCCTCGATCTCCCCCGTCTCGCCGGCCTCGCGGCGTCGTAGCACGGCGCGCGCGGCGCCCTCCACGGCTCCGCCGGACATCCACGTCTGGCGGCTGGCGGACGTCGAGCCGGCGGAGGCGATGCTCGAGGTGTCGGCGGCGCTGATGACCACGTCCTCGACCTGCAGCACCTCGCGAACGATCTGCTGGGCCAGGGTGACGAATCCCTGACCCACCTCGGCCGCCGCACAGGTGACCGTGGCAGCACCATCGGCCAGCCGGACGCGTGCGGTCGAGAAGTCGTCGAAGCCCGCGGAGTACATGAGGTTCTTGATGGACACGGCGAACCCGACGCCCCGGCGTACCCGGTCCGGGTCGGCGCTGCGCCCCGAGCCGCCGGGCCGCGCCATCGGGTCCGGTGCCGGGTCCTGCGGCGGCAGCGGGGCGGCCGAGCAGGTCCGGATCAGCTCGGCGACAGGTGCCGTCCCCGAGATCAGCTGTCCCGTGATCAGCCGGTCGCCGGTTTGCATGGCGTTGCGCAGCCTCAGCTCGACCGGGTCCATGCCCAGCGCCGCAGCGAGTTTGTCCATCTGCGACTCGTGTGCGAAGCAGGCCTGCACGGCTCCGAAGCCGCGCATCGCACCGCAGGGCGGGTTATTGGTGCGCACGGCCCAGCCTTCGACAACCGCGTTGGGCACGGCGTACGGTCCCGCGGCGAAGCAGCAGGCGTTGGTCAGCACCGGGCCGCTCGTCGACGCATAGGCTCCGCCGTCGAACACCATCCGGGCCTCGACCTTGACCAGCCGCCCGTCACGGGTCGCGTGGTGGCGATAGGCCATGCGGCACGGATGACGGTGCACGTGACCGAGGAAGGACTCCTCGCGCGAGAAGACCATCTTGACCGGGCGGCCGGTGTGCAGGGCGAGCAGGCAGATGTGCACCTGGAGGCTGACGTCCTCGCGGGCTCCGAACGCGCCGCCGACCCCGGCCAGCGTCATCCGCACCAGGCCCGGGGGCAGGGCCAGCGCGCTGGCGACCTGGTCGCGGTCGACGTGCAACCACTGGGTCGACATGTGCAGGTCCACGCCGCCGTCGTCGGCCGGGATGGCCAGACCCGACTCCGGGCCCATGAAGGCCTGGTCCTGCATGCCCACCTCGTAGGTCCCCTCCACTACCACGTCCCCCGTCGCTGCCGGGTCGCCGTGGCTGATGAGCAGGTGGGCGAACACGTTTCCGTCCGGATGGATCGGGGCGGCTGTGATGGCCGCCTCGGCGTCGACCAACGGCTCGAGCGGCTCGTACTCGACGACCACCGCCGCCGCAGCGCGCCTCGCCGTCTCCGGGTGGTCGGCGGCGATCGCCGCGACCGCTTCACCGGTGAACCTGACGACGTCCTCGGCGAAGACCGGCTGGTCGGTGTGCTCGAGGCCGTAGGCGTTGACGCCCGGCACGTCGGACGCGGTGACCACGGCGTGCACACCGGCGATGGCGAGGGCCGGTCCGACGTCGATCCGCCGGATCCGGGCGCTGGGGTACGGCGAGCGCAGCACGTGTCCCCAGACCATCCCGTCGGCGAAGAGGTCCGAGGAGAACGCGAAGCGGCCGGCCACCTTGGCGACGCCGTCGGGCCGGGGAGCGCTCGTGCCGACTCCGCCCCGGACCGGAGTCCGGCGGTCGGTGACTGTCATCGCGCCCCCCGCGTCTCGACGACCGAGCGCGCCGCCGCCAGGATGCGGCCGTAGCCGGTGCAGCGGCAGAGGTTGCCCGAGATCGCCTCGCGCAGCTCCAGGTCGCTGGGTGCGGGGTTCCGGTCGAGCAGGTCGTGGATCGCGAC
>JAVEDG010000274.1 GCA_030841245.1 Actinomycetota bacterium | reverse complement strand
CCGACCCGCCGCCGCCGGGTCGCGCTCGGCCCAGCTGCGGGCGGGGGGCGGCCCGTCGTGGCTCGCCTTCAGCTGTGGCAGCTCGTCCTCCGGCAGCTCGAGGGCGCCGCGCAGCGCGGCGAACCACGTGCTCGTCTGGCGCCGCATCGACCGGCCGCCCCACACCTTCAGCCTGCGCAACTCGTCCTCGCTGCCCGGCTGGGTCAGCGCGGCGTCGACGATGGCGGCGTCGGGCAGGATCCGCCCGGGCGAGATGTCGCGGCGTTGTGCGGTGCTGTCCCGGGCCTCCCACAGGGCACGGACGACGGCGAGCTGGCGCCGGTTGCGCACGCGGTGCATGCCCGAGGTCCGCCGCCACGGGTCGACCCGAGGTGGCGGCGACGTGGCGGCGGCGATCGCGGCGAACTCCTGCTCCGCCCACCCGCGCTTGCCCTGCTCGTCGAGCTGGGCGGCGAGCACGTCGCGCAGCTCCACCAGCACCTCGACGTCGAGCGCGGCATAGCGCAGCCAGGGCTCGGGGAGCGGCCGGGTCGACCAGTCGGCGGCCGAGTGTCCCTTCTCCAGCGACAGCCCGAGGACCTCCTCGACGATCGACCCGAGACCGACCTTCGGGTAACCGAGCAGTCGCCCGGCCAGCTCCGTGTCGAACAGCCGTTGCGGGCGCATCCCGATCTCGGCCAGGCACGGCAGGTCCTGCGACGCGGCGTGCAGCACCCACTCGATGTCGCCGATCGCCGCACCGAGATCGGAGAGGTCGGGGAGGGCGATCGGGTCGACGAGCAGGGTTCCCGCATCGTCGCGGCGCAGCTGGACGAGGTAGGCCCGCTGTCCGTAGCGGTAGCCGGACGCGCGCTCGGCGTCCACCGCCACCGGGCCTCGCCCGGCGGCCAGCCTGGATATCGCATCACGCAGGTCGTCGGCGGACGTCAGCGGCTCGGGGACACCGTCGCGCGGCTCGACGAGCGGCACGGGGGGAGGACGGTCGTCGGACGGCTCCTGGGCCAGCGCGTCACCGTCCGTCACGACGATCACCGTACGTCGTTGCGCCCACGCTGACGGGACGGCCCGCCGGACCGGCGTACGGAAAGAGCCGAAACCGCTCGAAAGGCGCCCGTCGGCCGGCCGGCCGGCTCAGACGACGACTGAGGCGCGCATGGCGACCACGACCATCTCGGCCCGGTCCCCGGTGCCCAGCTTGCGCGCGATGCGGGCCAGGTGGCTCTTCACGGTCAGGGCCGACAAGCCGAGCGCCTCACCGATCTCCTTGTTGGACCGGCCGTCCGAGACCAGCTGGAGAACCTCGATCTCGCGGGCGGAGAGGCCCTGGGCGCCGCTGGCCCGGCCGGTCCGCCCGGGCGTCGGTGAGCCGGCCGGTTGACGCGCCGGCTCGTGCGTGGCGGAGGGGGTGACGAGGAAGGCCCGCACGCCGGACGCCAAGGCGGCCCGCACCGTGTAGGGGTCCTCCGAAGTGGACATGACCAGGGCGCGTGACCAGCCCAGGCTGCGCAGCTCGGTGATCAGGTTGATGCCGGACCCGTCGGGCAGCGTTCCGTCGACGATGGCCAGGTCGCGCTGTGCCGGCCCGCGGGCGCGGATCCGCGCCTCGGCGAGGCTGCCCGCCTCCACCACCTCGGCCGCGCCGAGCCCGCGCAAGGACCGTACGAGGGTCTCGCGCATGAACGGGCTCGCCACCACGACCATGGCTGTGAAACGGGTGGCCCGCGCGGGCGGGGTGAGCCCGTGACGCTCCACCAGTGCGGTCACTGGATCTCCTGACACGGCTCGACAGCAGACATCTCTCTTCCCATCGGCGTGCCGGACGCGGTTCTGAAGCGGGCGGGAAGAGCCTCAGCGGCGGCTGGAGCGGCGGCGGGGGAGCGTGACCACGCCGCTTGGGACGGGCGGGAGGCCGCCCGTGGTGCACAGGAGGTCGCACCAGGCGAGCAGGTGGGCGTCGTAGGCGTCGTCGAGCGGGGTCCACGAGGCGCGGATCTCGATCTGCGCGGAGCCGGTCTCGGCGGCGATCGCGCCGAAGCTCTCCGACGACACCCGGGTGACGGTGCCGCTGGCCGCGGTGAAAGTGGCCCCGTGCCCGTCCAGCGCCTCGGTCAGCCAGGCCCAGCCGACGCCTGCCAGCAGCGGGTCCAGGGCCATCTCGGGCTCGAGGTCGGCCCGGACGTAGGTGACGACGCGGAACGTCCCCTGCCAGGCCTCGTGCCCGGCCGGGTCGTGGAGCAGCACCAGCCGGCCGGTGGCGAGCTCGTCGTCGCCGACGACCACGTCGGCGGTGAGGGCGACGGCGTGCGGGGCGAGCCGCTGGGGGGCCGGCGTCTCCTCGATCGCCACCTCCGGGCGCACAACGGCCGCCCGCAGCGCGTCCAGCGCCCGCCGGAACTGCTCGGGCGCCTCGTCGGCCTCGCGGCGAGCGACCATGGGTGGAAGGGTACGGCGCGCCGCGGCCGCTCCGGCGCATCTCGACCGGTCGCCCCGTGCCGGGCGCGTCGGACCCGCCCCATAGCCTTCGGCCCGTGGCCGCCGTCCTCGCCCTGCTCTCCAGCCTGCTCTGGGGCGGGGCCGACTTCGTCGGGGGCACCGTCTCCCGCCGGCGGGCGGCGGTGGTCGTCGTGGGCGCCTCGCAGCTGGTCGGTCTGATCGCGGCGCTGGTCGTCGCGGTCGCCGCCGGAGCCACGGACGCACCCCTCGACTACCTGCCCTGGGCGATCGGGGCCGGGCTGGCCGGGCTGGTCGGTCTCGTGGCCTACTACTCGGCCCTGGCCACCGGGACCATGGGCATCGTGGCGCCGATCGCGGCGCTGGGGGTGGTCGTGCCCGTCCTGGTCGGTTTGGGCAGGGGTGAGCGACCGGCGACGGTTCAGATGGTCGGCATCGCCCTGGGGATCCTCGGCATCGTGCTCGCCAGCGGGCCGGAGCTCAGCGGCCGGGCGACGCCGCGGCCGCTGCTTCTCGCCGGTGTGGCCGCGGTCGGCTTCGGGCTCGCCCTGCTGTTCATCGCCGAGGGCAGCAGCACCAGCACCCTGATGACCCTGGTGGCGATGCGGGTGGTCTCGGTGGCCGTGACCGCGGCCGCCGTGGCGGTGCGCGGTCGCTCAGAGGCGCGGGGGCTCACCCCGCGCGACCTGTCGGTGATCTCGCTCGTCGGGCTGGCCGACGTGGGCGCGAACCTGACCTTCGGGCTGGCCAGCACGCGCGCCGACTGGAGCATCGTCTCGGTCCTGGGCTCGCTCTACCCGGTGGCCACCGTGCTGCTGGCACGCTTCGTGCAGGCCGAGCGGCTGACCAAGGTCCAGGTCGTCGGCGTCACCGTGGCGATGCTGGGCGTGCTCTGCATCGCGTCGCGCTAGCCGTGACACGATCGCCGCGTGCCCGTCAACCCCGACGTCGCTGACTCGGCGTTCCTGCGCGCTGCCCGCCGCGAACCCGTCCCGCACACCCCCGTCTGGTTCATGCGCCAGGCCGGCCGGTCCCTGCCGGAGTACCGCCGGGTGCGCGCGGGCGTGCCGATGCTGCAGGCCTGCCGCACACCGGACCTGATCACCGAGATCACACTGCAGCCGGTACGCCGCTACGGCGTCGACGCGGCGATCCTGTTCAGCGACATCGTCGTGCCGCTGCAGGCGGTCGGGGTCGACCTGGACATCAAGCCGGGCGTCGGCCCGGTCATCGCGCGACCGGTGCGCAGCTCGGCCGACCTGGAGCAGCTGCGACCGCTCGACGAGGGTGACGTCGGGTTCGTCGTCGATGCGATCGAGGCCTTGACGTCGGAGCTCGGCGCCACCCCGCTGATCGGGTTCGCCGGCGCGCCGTTCACCCTCGCGTCCTACCTCGTGGAGGGCGGGCCGTCGCGCAACCACGAGCAGACGAAGGCACTGATGTACGGCGCCCCCGACCTCTGGGACGAGCTGATGCGACGGCTGGCCACGATGCAGGCGACCTGGCTGCGCGTGCAGGTCGAGGCAGGGGCCAGCGCGGTGCAGCTGTTCGACTCGTGGGTCGGTGTGCTGCCGGCCGAGGACTACCAGCGTTACGTGATGCCGCACTCCGCCGAGGTCCTGGCCGCGTTGGGGGGGACGGGTGTGCCCCGGATCCACTTCGGGGTCGGCACCGGGGAGCTGCTCGCGCTGATGGGGGAGGCCGGGGCGGATGTCGTGGGCGTGGACTTCCGGGTGCCGCTCGACGAGGCGGCGCGCCGGGTCGGACCGGACCGGGCACTGCAGGGCAACCTCGACCCGGCCGCGCTGTTCGCACCTTGGGAGGTCGTGGCGCGGCGCACCCGGGCGGTCCTGAAGGCCGGCGCCGCGGCCCCAGGGCACATCTTCAACCTCGGTCACGGGGTGATCCCCGAGACGGACCCGGACATGCTCGCCAGGGTCGTCGACCTGGTGCACGAGGAGGGTCTGGCCTGACCGGGTCGGCTCAGGTCACCGGCGGCGCCTCCGGCGCCGGCGTACGACGCCGGGTCCGCCAGACGAGCAGGACCGGCACGGCGAGCAGCGCGACCGCGATCGCGAAGGGGAGCAGCGCGCCCAGCAGGGTCAGCAGCACCAGGACTCCGGTGACGAAGACGTTCCACCCGCCACGCAGGCCGGTGAGGAACCCGAGGGTGTCCTTGTGCTTGGCCACGACGTGGTGGCGGTGGTGCGGTGCGGGCTGCAGGAACGTGACGTCGATCGTGGACAGGTCCGTGACGTCCTGCAGTGCCTTGAGCTGGGCCTCCATCGAGTCGAGGTCGGACTGGCGCTGCGAGAGCTCGGACTCGATCTGCAGGATCTGGCCGAGCGAGGTCGCCTGGCCCAACAGCTGGCGGACCTGGTGGACGCTGCGCCTCGCGCTCTTCACCCGGCTAGCGGTGTCGACGTAGTCGCCGGTACGGTCCCGGGCCGACTCGGCGTGCGAGACGTGGTGTCCGAGGCCGGACAGACTGTTCATCACCTGGTGGAACCGGGCCGGCGGCACCCGCAGGGTCATCGTGGCGGTCCTCGAGCTGGACGCGGCGTCGCCGGCCTGCACGGACGTCACCAGCCCCTGCGCAGCCGAGGCCATCGCGGTGGCGCGGGCGAGCGCGACGTCGAGGTCCTTGACCCGCAGGGTCAGCTGGCCGTCGTACTCCACCCGACGTGGGTCCGCCACGACTCGCGAGGCGACGGTGAACCCGCTTCCCGACGCATCCTGTCGTGACGCGAGATGGCCTGCTGCGGGCTCGGCCTTCGTTCCGGAACCGCCACCCGAACCTCCGGCGGCGGCCCTGTCGGCGCTGCTCCCACCGTTGGCGGCGCCGTTGTCGCCCCCGGCGCAGCCCGAGAGGGCGATCGCTGCGACGAGGGTGGCGGTCGTCGCCGCCAGGATCGTGGTGGTGCGGCGTCGGTGCATGGCTCCCCCTCGGGAACGGCACCGGGGCCGGGTGCCCCGTGGTGCTGCAACTGTGACGGCGCGAGATCACAACCGGTTCCACCCGCAGGTCGCGAAGTGGTCACGGCCCTGCGAGGGTGGCGACATGACGACCGCGACCGCTCGGCACGTCGCCGTCGTCGGTGGCGGGATCTCCGGACTCGCCGCTGCGCACGCACTGTCTACGGCCGGCGTACGCGTCACGGTGCTCGAGGGAGCAGACCGGGTCGGCGGCAAGCTCGCGGTCTCCGACGTGGCCGGCCTACCGGTCGACGAGGGTGCCGAGTCGCTGCTCGCGCGCCGGCCGGAGGGGCTCGAGCTGGTGCGCGCGGTCGGCCTCGGCGACGAGCTCCGGGACGCGGCGACGACGACCGCGGCCATCTGGTCCAAGGGCGTGTTCCGACCGGTCCCGGCCGGGTCGGTGATGGGGGTTCCGGGAGACCTGCGGACGCTCGCCGCGTCCCGGTTGCTCACGACCGCCGAGCTGGCGCGCATCCCGATCGACACCTGGCTCCCGCGGACCCGGCTGGGCGAGGACGTCTCGGTCGGCTGGTACGTCGCGCGCCGGATGGGCCGTGCCGTGGTCGACCGGCTGGTGGACCCGCTGCTGGGCGGGGTCTACGCCGGGCGCGCCGACGAGCTTTCGCTGGCCGCGACGCTGCCCCAGCTGGCGACGCTGGCGCGGGAGCGCCGCAGCCTGCTCAGCGCGGTGCGCGAGGCACGGGATCGCGCGGCGCAGGAGCAGCAGCGCGGTCCGGTGTTCGTCTCCCTGCGCGGCGGCCTGGGTCGGCTGCCCGACGCCGTGGCGGCCGCGTCCGGCGCGACGATCCGCTGCGGTGCCGTTGTCCGGCGGATGGACCGCACCGCGGGGGGATGGTCACTCACGGTCGGTTCGGCGCACGATGCCCGCAGGGTCGAGGTCGACGGGGTGGTGCTCGCCGTCCCGCCGGCACCGGCAGCGCGGCTGCTGCGGCACCCGGTGCCGGTTGCTGCCGCCGAGCTGAGCGCGGTCCAGACCGCGTCGATGGCCGTCCTGGCTCTCGCGTTCGCGAATGGCACTCCCGGCCTGCCGGAGAGCGGCTCGGGCTACCTGGTCCCTCCGGCGGACGGCAGGCTGGTCAAGGCCGCGACGTACACGACGAACAAGTGGGGCTGGTACGCCGCGGAGCACCCCGACGTCGCGGTGATCCGGATGTCCGTCGGCCGCATCGACGACGAGGCCGACCTGCAACGGGACGACGACGAGCTGGTCGAGGCCGCCCTCGCCGACCTGGCCGACGCGCTCGGCGTCCACACGCCGCCGCTGGATGCGCGGGTCAGCCGGTGGGGCGGCGGGCTGCCGCAGTACGCCGTCGGGCACCTGGGCCGGGTGGAGCGGATCAGGGCGGCCGTGGCTCGCGAGCCCGGGCTGGCGGTCTGCGGCGCGACGTACGACGGGATCGGCATCCCCGCCTGCATCGCCTCCGCCCGTGCGGCCGTGTCGAGCCTGCTGGGACAATGGGGTCATGACTGAGCAGGTCGAGCCGCGCCCCCGGCCGAAGGCTCGCGACCTCAACGAGCTGATCCGCTACACCATGTGGTCGGTGTTCCGGCTGCGCGAGCGCCTGCCCGACGACCGGGCCGCTGTCGCCGCCGAGGTCGGCGAGCTGTTCGACCAGCTGGCCGCCAAGGACGTCGTCGTGCGCGGCACCTACGACGTGGCGGGCCTGCGCGCGGATGCGGACCTGATGATCTGGTGGCACGCCGAGAGCTCCGACGACCTGCAGGAGGCTTATGGCCGGTTCCGCCGGACGGCTCTCGGCCGTGCGCTCGAGCCGACCTGGTCGGTGATGGCGCTGCACCGACCCGCGGAGTTCAACAAGGGTCACGTCCCGGCGTTCCTGGCCGACGAGGAGCCCGGCGACTACGTCTCGGTCTACCCCTTCGTCCGGTCCTACGACTGGTACCTGCTGCCGGACGAGGAACGTCGGGCGATGCTCGCCGAGCACGGCCAGATGGCACGCTCCTACCCGGACGTCCGGGCCAACACCGTGGCCGCGTTCTCGCTCGGCGACTACGAGTGGATCCTCGCCTTCGAGGCCGACGAGCTGCACCGTATCGTCGACCTCATGCGTCATCTGCGGGCGTCGCGGGCCCGGCTGCACGTGCGTGAGGAAGTCCCGTTCTACACCGGTCGTCGCAAGCCGGTCCCCGAGATCGTCGGCGGGCTGCCGTGACCGCTGGGCGGCGCCGCTCCGAGCCGAGCGTGCCCGATCACCAGGCGGCGGTCCAGGGTCCTGGTGTGCCGAGTGCCGCCCCGGGGCAGACCCCCAGCGTGACGAGACGTCGGTTGGGGTGGCTGACCAGGTGGCGCACCGCGCCGCTGCTGACCCGACGCGAGCTGCGCTGGACCGCGGGCCTGGCGCTGGCATTCCTGCTCGTGACCCTCGACGTGTTCGTGCAGGGACCACTGACCTCGCTGGACAAGCAGGTGCAGGGCTGGGACGGCGAGGCCAGCGTCCCGTGGCTGAGTCATATCGCCTGGCCGTACGACAAGGTCGGGCAGCGCAGCGTGCTCATCCCCGCCCTGATGCTGGTGGCCGGCATCGTCGCTCGCAGGTGGCGGACGTGGCGCCCCGTGGTGCTCGCGGCCATGTCAGTGGTGGCGCTCAACGTGGTGGTCGGCGCGCTGAAGATCCTGATCGGTCGCAGCGAGACCGACACCGGGGACCCAAGCGTCCTCAACGGCGGCCAGATCTACCCGTCCGGGCACTCGTCCAACATGGTGCTGACCGGCGGCCTGATCATCTACCTGCTGATCCGCTACACCCCCCGGCCCCCGGTCCGGCGGATGGTCCTGGCGCTGACCGTCCTCACGACGCTCACGTGCCTGACGTCCCTCTACATCGGCAGCCACTGGGTGACCGACCTCATCTCCGGTGCCCTGGTGGGCGGGCTGCTGCTGCAGCTGGTGATCGCCTTCGACCGGGCCACCGCCCGCATCGCCGAGGACCCCCCGACGGTGCTCAAGCCGGTG
The DNA here is from genome assembly GCA_030841245.1 of Actinomycetota bacterium. GTDB lineage: Bacteria > Actinomycetota > Actinomycetes > JACCUZ01 > JACCUZ01 > JAVEDG01. Next base: position 734 of record JAVEDG010000274.1, on the reverse strand, counting down.
CTAAGCGTCGCCCTCCTCGAGCGTGATCGAGATCGAGTTGATGCAGTACCGGTCGCCCGTGGGGGTCTGGGGGGCGTCGTCGAAGACGTGCCCGAGGTGCGACCCGCATCGGGCGCAGCGGACCTCGGTGCGTCGCATCAGAAATGATCCGTCCTCCCGCAGCTCGACGGCGTCGGACTCGGAGGGCTTGAAGAAGGACGGCCACCCGCAGTGCGACTCGAACTTGGTCTGGCTGCGGAACAGCTCGTTGCCGCAGGCCCGGCACCGGTAGACGCCTTCGGCGGTCGTGTCGACGTACTCACCGGTGAACGCGCGCTCGGTGCCCGCCTCGCGAAGCACGTGGTACTCGGCCGGGGAGAGCCGGGAGCGCCACTCGTCCTCGGACTTCTCGATCTCGTAGGTCATGCATCGACAGTACGTCGGGGCAGCCACCCGACGCGTCGAGCGGCCGTTCGAGGTGGCCGTGCTTCCCGGCCGGCCGGGTAGCGTGCCGGTCATGGCATCGCCGTACGTCGAGCTCGAGGTGGGGGACCGGACCGTCAAGGTCACCAACCCGGAGAAGCCGTACTTCCCCGAGGTGGGCGTGCGCAAGATCGACCTGGTGGAGTACTACATCGCGGTCGGTGACGGGATCCTGCGGGCGCTGCGCAACCGGCCGACGACGATGGAACGCTGGCCGGAGGGCGTACACGCCGGCGTGAAGCAGGCGACCCGAGCCGATCCGCACGGTGACG
>JAVEDG010000212.1 GCA_030841245.1 Actinomycetota bacterium | reverse complement strand
GACCGGTTCCTGCCGGACAAGGCGATCGACCTGATCGACGAGGCCGGCTCCCGGATGCGCATCCGCCGGATGACCGCACCGCCGGACCTGCGCGAGTTCGACGAGCGGATCGCCACCGTGCGCCGCGAGAAGGAGTCGGCGATCGACGCGCAGGACTTCGAGAAGGCCGCCTCGCTCCGCGACCGCGAGAAGACCCTGCTGCAGGAGAAGGCGCAGCGCGAGAAGGAGTGGAAGGCCGGCGACATGGACGTCGTCGCCGAGGTCGACGAGGAGCTCATCGCCGAGGTCCTTGCCACCGCCACCGGCATCCCGGTCTTCAAGCTGACCGAGGAGGAGAGCCAGCGCCTGCTGCGCATGGAGGACGAGCTGCACAAGCGCGTCATCGGCCAGGAGCAGGCGATCAAGGCGCTCTCGCAGGCGATCCGGCGCACTCGCGCGGGGCTCAAGGACCCGAAGCGGCCCGGTGGCTCGTTCATCTTCGCCGGCCCGTCCGGCGTCGGTAAGACCGAGCTCTCGCGGACGCTGGCCGAGTTCCTCTTCGGCGACGAGGACGCACTGATCCAGCTCGACATGTCGGAGTTCTCCGAGAAGCACACCGTGTCGCGGCTGTTCGGCTCGCCTCCCGGCTACGTCGGTTACGAGGAGGGCGGCCAGCTCACCGAGAAGGTGCGGCGCAAGCCGTTCGCCGTGGTCCTCTTCGACGAGGTCGAGAAGGCCCACCCGGACATCTTCAACTCGCTGCTGCAGATCCTGGAGGACGGTCGGCTGACCGACTCGCAGGGGCGGGTCGTCGACTTCAAGAACACCGTGATCATCATGACCACGAACCTCGGGACCCGAGACATCTCCAAGGGCTTCAACCTCGGGTTCGCGGCCAGCGACGACACGGCGACCGGCTACGCCCGGATGAAGGCCAAGGTGCAGGACGAGCTCAAGCAGCACTTCCGGCCGGAGTTCCTCAACCGGGTGGACGACATCATCGTTTTCCCGGCGCTGACCGAGGACGAGATCGTGCGCATCGTCGACCTGATGCTGGCCAAGCTCGACGAGCGGCTCCGCGACAAGGACATGGGTCTGGAGATGACCACCGCGGCCAAGGCCCTGCTCGCCAAGCGCGGCTATGACCCCGTGCTGGGCGCCCGCCCGCTGCGGCGGACCATCCAGCGCGACATCGAGGACGTCCTCTCCGAGAAGATCCTCTTCGGGGAGGTGCGACCGGGCCAGATCGTGCTGGTCGACGTCGCCCCGGAGAGCGACGAGGAAGTGTTCAGCTTCGTCGGCGAGCAGAAGGCCACGCTGCCCGATGCGCCGCCGGTCGAGACCGCGGCACCGGACTGAGCAAGGCACAGTACGACGTGAGGGGCGGCGCCGGAGCACGGCGCCGCTCCTCGTCGTCGGCCCTCGTCGGGTTCAGCCCTCGTAGATCTTGCGGACCACGTCCTCGATAGCGGGTTCCGAGATCGACAGGTCGCGCAGCACGACCCGGGCCGACACGGCGGCGACGACGGCTGCCGCGGTGGTCTCCTCGGCGCGGAACGCCAAGTGCTGACGGAGCCCGTCGGCCTCGACCGCCTGCAGCGTGGTGCCGGGGATGTCGTCCAGCGGTGGTCCGGGCTCGGCGAGGTCGGCGACGAGAACGCGCATCGCGCCCACGCGCGACACCAGCCCGGGCAGGGTGCCGTCGTAGGCCAGCCGGCCGTGGTCCACGACGAGGATCCGCTCGCAGAGCCGCTCGATGTCGGGCAGGTCGTGAGTGGTGAGCAGGACGGTCGTCCCGCGTTCGGTCCGCTCGCGGACCAGGAAGCCGCGCAGCCGTTCCTTGCTCACGATGTCCAGACCGATGGTCGGCTCGTCCAGCACGAGCAGCTCCGGTGAGTGCAGGAGCGCTGCGGTGACCTCACCGCGCATCCGTTGGCCCAGGGAGAGCTGGCGGACGGGGGTGTCAAGGAACGGTGCCATCTCCAGCAGCGCCACGCACTCGTCCATCCGATCCCGCCACTCGCGGTCCGCGAGGCGGTGGATCGCGCCCAGCAGCCCGAACGACTCGCGCAGCGGCAGGTCCCACCAGAGCTGGCTGCGCTGGCCGAAGACCGCGCCGACCCGGCGGGCGAGCGTCGTGCGCTGGCGCACCGGGTCCAGGCCGCAGACCCGGACCCGGCCGGAGGTCGGGACCAGGATCCCGGTGAGCATCTTGATGGTGGTGGACTTGCCGGCACCGTTCGCGCCGATGTAGCCGACGCACGACCCGGCCTCGATGTCGAACGACACCCCGTCCACCGCGGCGACGATGTCGCGAGCGCGTCGCATCCGGCCGACCTTGCGCCGTACGACGAACTCGCGCCGAAGTGCCGACACCTCGACGATCACGAGCCGGCCCCCACATAGCGTCGCAGCCCGGCCCGCCAGAGCAGGGCGGCAGCTCCAGCGGCCAGCAGTGAGACCGGCAGTGCGCACCACGACAGCCAGGACGGGAGGCCCGCCGGGTCGGGTCGGCCGAGGATTGCCAGGGTCGGCAGGTAGGCGACGAATGCCGCGGGCACGACGAAGGTGAACAGCCTCCGGACCGCGGTGGCGAAGATGCTGGTCGGCCAGGTCGACAGGTAGTTGCCGCCGTAGGTGAACGCGGCGGTGAACTCCGCGCTCTCGACGAGCCAGAAGGTCACGGCCGAGGTGCCCACGAAGATGCTGCTGAAGATGATCAGTCCGCTGACGGGGGTCAGGACCAGCAGCGCGACCCGGGCCGGCGTCCAGTCGACGTCGACGACCGAAAGGGCGACGGCAAGCGTCGTGGTGGTGGTCAGCGCCCGGCCCAGCCGGCGCAGCGACAGGTCCGAGGACACCAGCTGCCCGAGGGTGGACAGCGGTCTGAGCAGCATCGAGTCCAGAATGCCGGTGCGCACGTACCGCGGCAGTGCGTCGATGTGCCCGACCGCCAGGTCCGCCATCGAGAACGCGGTCCCGGCCAGGCCGTACATCAGCGCCACCTCGCCGAAGGAGAAACCGCCGAGCGAGGTGACTCGACCGAAGACGACGTAGATCTCAGCCAGGTCGATCAGGCCGAGCAGGACCTGGGCGAAGAGATCGACCACGAACGAGGCCCGGTACTCGGTCTGCGCGCGGAGCCGGGATCGGAGCACCGCGACGTACGCCGAGCGACCCCCTGCCGGGCGGGTCAGCGACTCAGCCACCTTGCACCACCAGCTTGTGCACTGCCCGGGCCAGGACCAGGCGGCCCAGGCCGAGCACGGCGACCGCCCACACCGCCTGGACGGCGACCTCGACGACCGCGCCGAGACCGGTCGCCTGTCCGGTCACCAGGTCCGTGGGCGACTGGAGTATCGACGGGAACGGCGTGGCGTAGGCCACCGTATGCAGCCAGGTCGGGAACAGCTGGAGCGGCAGGATGAGACCGCACAGGAGGTTCGAGGTGAGCACGTACACCGACACGACACCGCGGACGTCGACGATCCAGAACGCCGCGAGACTGATCGCGAACCGGCAGGCGAACGACACGACGACCGCGAGCAGCAGGCTCAGG
>JAVEDG010000208.1 GCA_030841245.1 Actinomycetota bacterium | reverse complement strand
GCAGCGGCACGTCGGGGCCCTTGATCGCCAGGTAGGACAGCTGGCCCAGGCCCGGCCAGGAGAACACCGTTTCGACGGTGATGGCCCCCGACACGATGAAACCGATGTTGAGGAACACCAGGGTGATCGTCGGCAGCAGGGCGTTCGGGACGGCATGGCGGCGGCGCACCATACGGTCCATCAACCCCTTGGCCCGAGCGGTCTGGAGGTAGTCCTGGGTCATCTCGTCGAGCAGGGACGAGCGCATCACGAGGGAGTACTCCGCCAGATAGCTCAGGGTCAACGTGGCGGCGGGCAGGAACAGGTACCTCGCCTGGTCGAAGATCCCCCGCACCGACCAGGGCGCGATGTCCACGGAGCCGGTGCCGCCGGGCGGGAACCAGCCGAGCTGGCTGGACAGCAGGATGAGCAGCACCATGCCTAGCCAGAACTCCGGCATGGCGTAGAGCGTCAGCGTGATGCCGGTCGAGGCGCGGTCGTAGGTCCCGCCACGCTTCCATGCGCTGTGGATGCCGATCAGGATGCCGATCAGCGCCGAGGCCACCGTCGAGACCCCGAGCAGCTCGACGGTCGGCCACACCCGGTCCCCGATCACGTCCCACACCGGGCGATTGAACTGGACCGAGTCGACGCCGCTGGAGAAGGGGTTCCTGACGTAGCCCCAGAACTGCTGCGCGATCGGCTGGTTCAGCTTGTGCCGCAGCGCGATCAGCTGGCTCTGGTCCATGTTGCGGCCGCGGGTGTAGAGCGAGATCGGGTCACCCGGCAGCAGCCGGAACAGGAAGAAGTTGAACAGCAGCACGAACACGCAGGTGACCAGGCCGTTCCCCGCCCGGCGTACGGAGTAGCGGAGCAGGCCCCCTGACCTGCCACCGCGGCCGGCGCCTGGCTGGGCCGGGGTGGCCTCGAGTGTGACCTCGCTGCTCGTGAGTGCCACTCGTCTCCTACTCGACGTCGTCCTGGGATCGCCGGGACCGGACCGCGATGAACGCGCCGCCCAGCACGACGACCGCACCGGCGATCGACAGCGTCGTGATCAGCCCCGTGTTGGAGCCGTTGTCGCTCGACGCCTTGTGCTTCGACGGCGGGTGGATGTGCTGGTAGCTGTAAGAGCCGTACTGGAACAGGAGGGATCCGCCCGGGTCCGGCTGCGGCTTGAACCCGGTGAACCGGTCGGAGCGGTAGGCCTCGAGGTCGTCGTAGTAGTAGGTGAGGACGTAGGGCGCCGCGACGTAGAGCATCTTCTCCATCTGCTTGACCGTCTGAGCCCGCTGCCCCTCGTCGATCTGGTGGGTCTGCTTCTGGAACAGCGTGTCGTAGGTCTTGTTGCAGTAGAACGAGTCGGACAGGTTGGCGTAGATGTTGCCGCCGTCCTTGTAGGACCGGTTCGCGCAGGTGAACGTGGAGAGCTGGTAGTTCGGGTCCGGCTCGACGACCCAGCCCCACTCGAACATGTCGAACGTGCCCTTGCCGATGATCTCGGTGAGTGCGTCCTCGGACACGATCTTCGGCTTCACGTCGATGCCGATGTCCTTGAGCCACCCGGTGACGTACTGCACCGTCTTCTTGCTCGTCGCCGAGTCACTGCGACCGAAGAGCCGGAAGTCGAGGGGCCGCCCGTTGCCGGGCATCCGTCTGATGCCGTCGGATCCCTTCTTGTAACCGGCAGCGTCGAGCTCGCGGTTGGCCTCGGCCAGGTCGAACGTGTACCTCGACGCACCTGGGTCGTAGTGCAGCGACCGGTACAGCGGCGGGATGATCGACGTACCCTCCGTGCCGTAGCCCTGCAGCACCCGCTGCACCAGCACCTTCTGGTCGATCGCGTGGGCGACCGCGACCCGGACCCGCTGGTCCTTGAGTGCGGGGTGCCCGTCGCCGATCGGCGTGCCGTTGTCGAGCGCCGCCCCGTAGTTCATCGCGATCTCGTCGAAGCCGGAGTACTGCGCCGGCACCGTCCTGATGCCCGGCGTGTTCTTCATGCTGTTGTAGGCGTTGGCGCCCAACGAGTCGGCGAAGTCGATGTCGCCGCTCTTGAGGGCTTGGGCCAGCGCGTCCTCGTTGCTGAACACGCGGAACACCAGCTCGTCGACGTGCGGTGCTCCCGCCCAGTAGGACTTGTTCGTGTCGAGCTTGATGAACTGACCCTTGCGGTAGTCGGTCACCTGGAACGGGCCCGAGCCGACGATCCCGTCCGGACCCGGCTCGTTGCTGTAGCTGTGGACCTTCTTCTCGTCGATGTTCTTCCAGACATGCTCCGGCAGGATATAGATGTAGAGGTGGAGCATGATCGGGGTCGGCTTGTCGACCTTCATCACCACGGTGTGGTCATCGGTGGCCACGACCGACTTGATGTTCGCCACGTAGTTGCCGTAGTTGGTCTGCTCGTACTTGCCGTTGATGATCCGGTTGAACGTGTAAGCGACGTCGTTCGCCGTCAGGGGCACCCCGTCGGACCACTTCACACCGGAGCGGATGTGGTAGGTCCAGGTCAGCCCGTCGGCCGAGGTGTCCCAGCTCTTGGCCAGCCCGGGAGTCGGGCTGAAGTCCTTCTGCGAGTAGTTGGTCAGCGTGTCGTAGTTGATCTGGTAGATCTCGTACGCCGAGGACACGATCCCGGTGAACGGGTTGAGCGAGTCGATGTCCTGGGTGATGCCGACCGTGAAGGTGATCTTCGACGGCGTGGTCGCTGCCGACGCCCCGATCGTGGCGGGCACCAGGGCCAGTCCCAAGGCGGCGAGGCCGGCCAGCCCGACGACCCACCTGCGCCTGAACCGCAAGGATCCGGACATCTGCACCTCCACGACGACAACGGAGTTCCCCTGTCCGAAGCCATTTCGGCATCCGTATTCGTTGCGACGGATCATTGTGGCTACGGATCCATTTGTCACGCACTTGCTGAATCACGAATCAGTAAGGACTACCTTGTCCCGCGTGCCCGAGCCGTCCAGCCTCCCGCCCCGAGCCGAGCCGGCCGCGCTCCGCTCGGCAACCGCCTCCCGGTTGACCGCGGGCCCGGCGGCCCCTCGGGTGCCGAGCACCCGCGTCGTGCACGGTGAGTCGGTCGGTGATGACTACGCCTGGATGCGTGACGTAGCCGATCCCCGGCTGCTCGACTACCTGAAGGCCGAGAACGCCTACGCCGACGAGGCCCTCGAGCACCTGCGGCCGCTGCGCGAACAGCTGTTCGCCGACCTGGTCGCGGTGCTGCCCGAGGACGACGTCTCGGCCCCGCACCGCAGGGGCGAGTGGCTCTACTACCGGCGAACCCGGGCCGGACAGCAGTACGCCGTGCACTGCCGCCGGCCGGTCACAGCGGCCGCGGCCTCTCCCGACGTACCGGACCCGGACGAGCACGTCCTGCTCGACGAGAACGAGCTGGGCGGGGACTACGTCGAGGTGGGCGTGCTCGAGGTCAGCCCGGACGGCCGGCGACTCGCCTACTCGCTCGACCGCGACGGCAACGAGCAGTTCGAGCTGCGGGTCCGCGACCTCGACGCCGGGGCCGACCTGCCGGACGTGCTGACGGGGACCTACTACACGCTCGCCTGGGCCGCGGACAGCAACGGCTTCCTCTACACGACGCTGGACGCCGCGCACCGACCCGGCCGGGTCTGGGCCCACCGCATCGGCGCCGCACAGACCGACGACCGCCTCGTCTGGGACGAGCCGGACCGGCGGTTCGAGCTGTGGGTCGAGGCGTCGCGCAGCGGAGCCCTGCTCCTGCTGACCGCCGAGAACCGCGACACCACCGAGGTGCGGTGGCTGCCCGCCGACGACCTCGACGCCGCCACGCAGGTCGTCGCTCCACGCCGTCCGGGCATCACCTACACCGTCGAGCACCAGGGCGAGCGGCTGCTGGTCGTGGCCGACGACCGGGGCCCGCAGTTCCGGCTGGTCCAGGCGCCGCTCGACGAGCCGGGGAGCTGGTCGGAGGTCATCGCCGCGACCGACGGTGTCCGGATCGAGTCCGCTGCTGCCTTCGCCGACCACGTGGTCGTCTCCGAGCGGGCCGGTGGTGAGGTCCGGCTGCGCGTCCTCGACCGTGACGACGCGACCGTGCGCCTGATCCGCCCGGCGGACCGCACCGAGGCGGTGCACCTGCACCGCAACGAGGAGTACGACGCCCGCGCGGTGCGGATCGTGCGGGAGGGCTGGGTCCGACCCCGCTCCAGCATCGACCACGCCTTCGTCGACGGCGCCGAGACCGTGGTGCACACCCAGCGCGTCAACGGCGACGGCGACTACTCCTGCATCGTCGTCACCGCGACCGCCGAGGACGGCACCGAGATCCCGCTGACACTGATCGAGCGCGCCGGACGGGCGGACCCCGGGCCGTGCCTGCTGCGCGGCTACGGCGCCTACGAGTCGAGCTACGACCCGGCCCTCTGGCCCGAGCTGCGCCCCCTGCTGGACCGGGGCGTGCTCATCGCGTTCGCCCATGTGCGTGGCGGCGGCGAGCTGGGGCGCGACTGGTGGTTGCAGGGCAGGCTGTTGCGCAAGCGCAACACGTTCACCGACTTCGTGGCCTGCGCCGAGGCCCTGGTCGACGGCGGGCGTACGACGCCAGACCTGTTGGCGGTCCGCGGGATGAGCGCCGGCGGCCTGTTGATCGGCGCCGTGCTGCACCTTGCGCCGCAGCTGTTCGGAGCGGCGCTCGCCGAGGTGCCGTTCGTCGACGTGGTCACGACGATGCTCGACGACACCATCCCGCTGACCGTCAACGAGTGGGACGAGTGGGGCGACCCCCGCAACGCCGAGCACTACGCCTATCTGCGCGGCTACTCGCCGTACGAGAACCTGCCCGGTCCGCGACGCCCGGCACTGCTCGTCACGGCAAGCCAGCAGGACTCCCGGGTGAGTGTGCACGAGCCCGCGAAGTGGGTGGCGAAGATGAGGGCGGAGACGACGTACGGCGAGGCGCCGCTGCTGCTGCACACCCTGCTCGGCACCGGCGCGCATGCCGGGCCCGCCGGAAGGTACGACGCGCTGCGCCACGAGGCGCTGCTGCAGGCATTCCTGCTCGACGCGCTGGGCGTGGTGTGAGCAGCGCAGGTAGCGCATGTCACGAATTCGAGCGGCGCGCGAGATCGGCGCATTTGTCCATCGACAGGCCGCATCACCGCGCGTAGCGTCCGCCGCGACCCCGTCGAGAAGATCTCGAAGCGCCGGACACGGCCGGGGGAGATGGTGATCGCGAGGGAGCCACGATGGCTTACGGAATTGTGCACCAGTTCAAGGGCGGCACGAAGGACCAGTACGAAGCATCGATCGCGGCGGTGCATCCTGCCGACGGCAGCCTGCCTCCGGGGCAGCTGTTCCACACCGCCGGCCCGAGCACCGACGGATGGACCATCGTGGCCATCCACAACACCCAGCAGAGCTGGGAGACGTTCCGCGACACCGTCCTCGTCCCCCGAATGCAGGCCGGCATCGACGGCGGCTTCACGTCAGAGCCCGAGGAGACCGGCTTCGAGGTGTTCACCGAGGTTCGCACCTGACACTCGACGGCGCGGTGGCCGATGACCCAGCACGTCTCGGTGCCAGCAGAGTCAGTGCTTCTGCGCAAGCACAGTGACCGACGTGTTGCCGCCGCAGCCGTCGATCACCCGGATCGCCCAGCGGCCGCGGTAGCCGTTGCCGGTCCAGTTGGACTCGGCGTCATCCGTCTCGACCTCGCCCTCGGTCAGCTTGTAGCCCGCCGCGGGCAGGTCGTGCTGCAGCGAGTGCAGCGTGGTCTTCACGTCCTTGGGTGACACCGCGTAGACGATCACCTGACCCTGGTCGCGCCGCTCCGAACCGATGACCACCGAGCCGGGCGGCAGCGGGAAGTCCGACGGGAACGTCGCCGGCAGGTCCTGCTTCGTGGCCTGGTCGACGCAGTGGAACGTCGGCGCGCCGGCGAGTTCCTTCGCGGCTCGAGCACCGGCGTCACCGTCACCCTTGTCGCCGCCGCACCCAGGGAGGAACGCGACGGCGACACCGGTGAGGGCCGCGAGGGGTAGGTGGGCTCTCACCGGTCTCCCTACTTCTTCTTCTTGACGTGCTTGGCGGTCACGATCGCGTCGTAGGCGCCGAACAGCGTGTTACCGCTGCTCTGCCGGGCGATCGTGGCCAGCGCGTCGGCGTTCTGCGGGCCGCCGGCGGCGCAGGCGCCGGTGCACCCGTCGGCGTAGGCGACCTCGATCCGACCCGCCTTGTCGACGGTGACGTCGATGAAGTCCAGCAGGTTGCGATCGTTGCCGCACGTCGTCCCGGCGGTGCAGATCGAGCCGCGCTGGACCGGGTCGTTCGGCGTCGCGTCGGTCGTCACCCAGGTCAGCCCACCGTCGTACGTCGTGGAGATGTACAGGTGCCACACGCCCTTGAAGTTGGCCGGGTCCTGGTAGTTCCCGCCGGTCGTGGTGCCGATGTAGGCGAAGGCGGCCCGGTTGGAGTCGCCGGCCACAACGGCCGGGAAGACGATGTTCTTCACACCGAGCTCGTCGCCCACCTGCTGGTCGTCCACCCAGGTCTTGCCCTTGTCGTGCGAGACCGCGATGCGGGCCGAGCCGTCGCTGTTCTGGTAGCCCATGTAGACCGTGCCGTCGGACCCGATCCCGACGCTAGGGTCGGAGTCGCCCGGTGTGCTCTGCGGGTCCTTGCGGACGTTCCAGCTGGTCCCGCCGTCCTCGGAGACCGCGACTGCCTGGTTGCCGCCGCATCCCTTGTTCGGGACGTAGACCGTGCCGTCCGGTGCGACCTTGACGTGGCCGTGCAGGCCGCCGCAGTCGAGCAGGGAGTACATCGGGACGGCGGGCCCGAACGTCGTGCCGCCGTCGTGGCTGCTCGCGCACGAGGCATCGGCGATGTCCTGCGAGCAGTAGTAGAGCTCGTTCGGGTACGACGTGAGCGACCCGACCGGGGCGTTGGCCGACACCGGCCCACCACCGATCGTCTGGTGGTCGACGCCGGAGTTGATGCCCGAGCCGGACGTCGGCAGCCAGCTCTTGCCGTCGTCGTCGCTGGAGCAGGTCAGCGCCGTCTTGCCGGCCAGCTGGGACTCGAAGGTCCGACCTGTCTGGTGGTCGGTGAACAGGATCGGGTCGAGGCTGGTGATGCTGCCCTGAGGGCAACCGGTGGTCGCGCTGGCGCTGCGGTCCGCCCAGGTGGCGTTGCCCGCGGAGTCGAAGGTCACGCCGTACGTCGAGGTGTACGACTGGAACAGCGTGGTGCCGGTGTTCCAGTTGTTGCCGATCGAGGGCTCGCCCGCGTTGTGCGCGTTCTGCAGGGTCTCCGGCGCCGCGTAGTCGCCGAACCCTGGCGGCGTCGCGGTCCCGGGTGCCGGCTCGGCCGGGTTGGTCGTCAGCGTCGCCTTGCCGCTGAAGCTCTCACCGAGTGGGTTGAAGGGGACGACGCGCACCGTGTAGTCGGCGCTCACGGCCGGGAGGACGATCGTCTCCGGGTCGCTCGAGGACGCCGACGAGCTGATCTCGTTCCCCGCCGAGTCGAGCACGTAGAGGTCGAAGTCCGCGGCTGAGTTGGCCCAGTTGACGTCGATGCGCAGGCTGTGGCCGGCGTCGTACCCGGACGGGGCGCTCACCGAGAGCTTGTAGTCGTCGCACGGTGTCGCTGCGCCGCACTGCACCGTGCCGGCCGTGCCGGTCACGTTGGGGACGGCGAACGGGCCGGCGGTCCAGGTGGTGCTCGGGCTGGTG
>JAVEDG010000145.1 GCA_030841245.1 Actinomycetota bacterium | reverse complement strand
CCGTCGCGTCCTGACCCCCCGAGCAGGTCGCGGTGGCCCTCCCAGCCGCCGGTGGACCCTTGCTTGGTCCCCATCACGTGAGTCGGTCCACCGGCGGTGCCAGGACGTGAGATGGCTTCGCTGTGAGTTCGCACCACGCATGTCCGGCCGCGGCAGCGGCGAGAGTGCGCAGACGCGGTCGGGAAGGCACGGCAGTGGTGACTGGCGCCGTGGCTACATCGTCGGTCTGCGGTCTCCCCGACGACAAACGCCGCAGGAGATTGACCTGCGGCGATGTCCGTCGGGACGACAGGATTTGAACCTGCGACCCCTTGACCCCCAGTCAAGTGCGCTACCAAGCTGCGCCACGTCCCGGTGCCCCCGGGATCGCTCCCGGACGCGCGTCAAACCTTACCGCAGCGGACCCGGCGCGCTCTTTGTCCTCCCGGAGCATTCCGATCGACCGCCGCCGGGGCGAGTGGCACGATCGGCGCATGGACGATGCGCTGACACCTGCTCAGCAGAGGGCACTCGCCGTGGCCCTGTTCAACCGCACCTGGGAACTCATCGAGAGCGCGCGTGACCCCGCCCAGGACCGCGAGATGCTCGCCACGGCCCTGGCGTCCCGGCTGCACTGGGAGGGGATCGGCACCGACGAGAACCTGGCTGCCGGCGACTGGCTGGTCGCCCACGTCGCCAGCGTCCTGGGCAACGCCGAGCTGTCCCTTGACTTCGCCAACGCCGCTCACGAACGGGCGACCTCGGCCGATGGTATGCCGGACTGGCTGGTCGCCTCGACCCTCGAGGGGCTGGCCCGCGCTCACGCCACCGCCGGACACGCGTCCGAGCGGGACGCCTACGTCGCCCGGGCGACCGCTGCGCTGTCGATCGTCGACGACGAAGAGGATCGGGACCTGATCGAGAGCCAGCTCGCGACGGTTCCCGACGTCGCCGACGGCTGAGCACCGTCCACGGGATGCGAGCAGCCAGTGGCATCGAGAAACCGGATGGCGTCGAGAGCCGAGGATCGGTGACTACCGGTTGCGGCGCTTCTCCCGCACCCGGACGCTGACCTCGATCGGGCTGCCTTCGAACCCGAACTCCTCGCGGAGCCTCCGCTCCACGAACCGCCGGTAGCCGGCCTCCAGGAACCCGGTGGCGAACAGCACGAACCGCGGTGGCCGGGTGGTGGCCTGGGTGGCGAAGAGGATCCGTGGCTGCTTACCACCCCGCACCGGGTGCGGGTGAGCCGCGACCAGCTCCCCCAGGAACGCGTTGAGCCGGCCGGTCGGCACCCGCATGTCCCACGAGTCCAGCGCGATGTTGAGCGCCGGCACCAGCCGGTCCATGTGGCGACCGGTGCGGGCCGACACGTTCACCCGGGGCGCCCACGGCACCTGCACGAGGTCACGCTCGATCTCTCGCTCCAGGTAGAAGCGCCGCTCGTCGTCGAGCAGGTCCCACTTGTTGTAGGCGATTACCAGGGCCCGGCCCGCCTCGACAACCATCGAGATAATGCGCGTGTCCTGCTCGGACAACGCCTCGCTCGCATCGACGAGGACGACGGCGACCTCGGCCCGGTCGAGAGCCGACTGGGTGCGCAACGTGGCGTAGTAGTCGGTCCCGCTGCTCTGGTGCGCGCGGCGCCGGATGCCGGCCGTGTCGACGAACATCCACTCCGAGCCGCCGAGCTCGATCAGCTCGTCGACCGGGTCACGGGTCGTGCCGGCGACCTCGTGCACGACCACCCGGTCCTGCCCCGCGAGCTGGTTGAGCAGGCTGGACTTGCCCACGTTGGGCCGGCCCAGCAGTGCAACGCGGCGCGGCCCACCCTCGTCGTCGTACAGCTCGGCCGGGGTCTCGGGCAGTGCGCCGAGCACCGCGTCGAGCAGGTCGCCGCTGCCGCGCCCGTGCAACGCCGACACGGCGAACGGCTCGCCGAGACCCAGCGACCACAACCCCGCGGCCTCGGCCTCGGTGCGTTCGTCGTCCACCTTGTTGGCGGCGAGGACGACCGGCTTGCCCGATCGCCGCAACACGCGTACGACGGCCTCGTCGGTGTCGGTCGCGCCGACCCGGGCGTCCACGACGAACAGCACCGCGTCGGCGGCGTCGATCGCCAGCTCGGCCTGCGCGGCGACCATTGCCTGCAGACCCTTGGCGTCCTGCTCCCAGCCGCCGGTGTCGACCACGGTGAAACGGCGGCCGTTCCAGGTCGCGTCGTAGGGCACCCGGTCGCGCGTGACGCCAGGGACGTCCTCGACGACCGCCTCGCGGCGCCCAAGGATCCGGTTGACCAGCGTCGACTTCCCCACGTTGGGTCGACCGACGACTGCCAGCACCGGAACCTGGCCGGTCCCCGTGCTCTCGTCGCCCTGCGCCTCGCTCACGACAACCGGCTGCCGGACATGTCGACGGCCGCGACGAGCGCGAGCACGGCGTCGACCGTCTCGTCGACGGTCTGAGCCGACGAGTCGATGACCGTGACTCCCTCAGCCGCGTCGGTGAACGCCGCGACGGTCGAGTCGTCGGCGTCACGACGTACGACCTGGTCGCGGGTCGCGGCGACCGCCGTGGGGTCGTCGCTGCCGTGTACGTCGAGGGCGCGCCGCGCCAGTCGCGCCGCCTCGGACGCCGTGAGCAGGACCCGGACCGGTGCGTCGGGCGCCACGACGGTCGTGATGTCGCGGCCCTCGATGACGACGTGGCCGGCCTGTGCGACCTCGCGCTGTCGTCGGACCAGCTCGGCCCGGACCTCGAGGTTCATGGCGATCCTGCTCACCAGCTCGGTGATCCGAGTCTCGCGGATCGCCGTGGTCACGTCCGTGCCGTCCACCGCCACCCGGGGATCGGCCGGTCCACCGCTGCGCTCGAGCGGCAGAGCCCGGGCCAGCCGCGCCACGGACTCGGAGTCACCGGGGTCGACCCCCTGGTCGAGGACCCACCAGGTCAGGGCCCGGTACATCGCTCCGGTGTCGAGGTAGTCGAGCCCGAGCCGCAGCGCGACTCGACGCGACACCGTGGACTTGCCCGACCCTGAAGGGCCGTCGATCGCGACGACCAGCCGGTCCCTCGCGGGACCGGTCGGCTCGGCAGGGCGGGACGCGGGCACGCGGGAACCTCGACAGGCTGGGAGCGGGATCAGCCCAGGCTACCGTCCGGACCAGCCGGTCCCCCAATCCAGCGGCGGCCCGGTCGCTCTCGGGCGCGGAGCGGTCGGCTCAGTCGTGCACGACCCAGCCCAGGTCGGCCAGCGCCGAGACCAGCCGCTCGCGGGAGCGCGGGGCGACCGAGACCTCGACCAGCCCGACGGGCTGCCCGGGCGAGTGCTCGATCCGCACGTCCTCCACGTTGACGCCGGCCCGCCCGGCGTCGGCGAAGAGCCGGGCCAGCTCCCCGGGACGGTCGGCCAGCACAACCGGCACCACGGCGTACGGCGTGGGCCGCCCGCCGTGCTTGCCGGGCAGCCGGGCCCGACCGGCGTTGCCGCGGACCAGCACCTCCCGCAGCGATGTCCTCCCCCAGTCCTGGTCCTCGCCCACGTCGTAGAGGGCGGCGATCACGTCGTCCACGTCCTGGCGCAGCTCCGCAAGTAGGCGCGCCACCGGCTCGGCGTTGGCGACCAGGACGTCCACCCAGAGGTCCGGGTCGGACGCCGCGACGCGCGTGACGTCACGCAGGCCCTGCCCGGCCAGGCCCAGCGCCGCGTCGTCGCCCTCGGCCAGCCGGGCGGCGACCAACGAGGCGGCGACCTGCGGCACGTGCGAGACCAGTGCGACAGCGGCGTCGTGCGCAGCGGCGGCCATGACCACGGCGACACCGCCGCACAGCTCGACCAGCCGGTGCGCCCGCTGCATCGAGAGGGGGTCCGACTCCGACTCGGCGATCACCCACGGTCGCCCGACGAACAGGTCCGCCCGGGCCGCGCTGGGCCCGGAGCGCTCCCGCCCGGCCATCGGGTGCGTCCCGACGAAGTGGGGTGCGTCACCGACCGCCGCCCGCACGTCGCGCAGCACGTCGGCCTTGGTGGCGGCGGTGTCGACGACGGTGGCCGCGACGTTGCCCGCGATGAGACCGGCCACCGTCTCGGCTGTCGCGGACGGCGACACGGCGACGACGGCCAGGTCGACCTGCTGGTCCGGTGGGTCTGTCGTGCCGGCACCGAGCTGCGCCGCTCGACTCGCCACGGCGGGGTCGCGGTCGGTCAGGTGAACGTCGACTCCGTGGCCGCGCAGCGCGAGCGCGACCGACGTACCGATCAGGCCCGAGCCCACGACGAGGACCGATCCGATCTCGCCGGAGTGGTCGGTCACTGGGCCAGGTCCCGCCGCAGCGCCACCGCGCCACGCAGGTAGACGTGCCGGATGTCTGCGCGAGGCCGCTGGCTCTCCACATGGGCCATCACCCGGATAACTCGGGGCATCGCGCCCTCGACGTCGATCTCCTGGGCGCACAGCAGTGGAACGTCACCGATGCCGAGCTCTCGCGCGGCCAGCGCCGGGAACTCGCTGTGCAGGTCGACGGTTGCCGTGAAGACGATCGAGATCAGGTCGTCGGAGGCGATGGAGTTCTGCTCGAGCATCGCGCGGATGAGCTCGTCGACCGAGGCGAGCAGATGTTTTCGATCGTCGGAGTCGAGCTGCGTCGCGCCGCGGATCGCGCGCACCGCCACGGCCCTCACCTCCCTACGCCGTCGTACGGATGTCGTACGCCGCGCTCGCCCGCGCGACTCGCCGTCGAAGCACCCTAACCGGCTCGACTGTCCGGTTGGTGTCCAGCGCGGGCACAACGGACGGTCAGCTCCGCCCGACGCCGACCACCACCACGAGGCAAGACCAAGGCGACTTCCGGACGTAAGGATTCGCAGTTCGGCTGGACCGGCCGGCATCCCTCTCAGAAGGGCGGCATCTCGTCGTCGGGGTCGCCGGCGGGCGCTGTCTGGTCCGCCGTCGGTGTGTCGCCGTCGGGGGTGTCGCGGTCGGGTGTGTCGGCGTCGAAGGTCTCGAGGACGGGTTCGGCGGGTCGGTGGTAGCGCCGCCCG
>JAVEDG010000124.1 GCA_030841245.1 Actinomycetota bacterium | reverse complement strand
AACTACCCGATGATGATGGCGGTCTGGAAGTGGGCCCCCGCGATCGCGGCGGGCAACACCGTGGTCCTCAAGCCCTCGGACACGACGCCGGCGTCGACCCTGCTGATGGCCGAGATCATGTCCGAGTTCCTGCCGGACGGCGTCATCAACGTCATCTGTGGCGACCGCGACACCGGTCGCGCCCTCGTGGACCACGCCGTACCCCAGATGGTCTCGATCACCGGGTCGGTGCGCGCCGGCATGGAGGTCGCCGGCTCAGCGGCCCGCGACCTGAAGAAGGTGCACCTCGAGCTCGGCGGCAAGGCGCCGGTGATCATCTTCGACGATGCCGACCTCGACGCCGCAGCCGAGGCGATCGCGGTGGCCGGCTACTTCAACGCCGGCCAGGACTGCACCGCTGCGACCCGGGTGCTGGCCGGACCGCGCATCCACGACGACGCGGTCGCGGCCCTGGCCCAGCAGGCCAAGGAGAACGCCAAGACCGGCGAGCCCGACGACGAGGACGTCCTGTTCGGTCCGCTCAACAACGCCAACCAGCTCGACCGCGTCATGGGGTTCCTGCAGCGGACTCCCGACCACGCGTCGGTGGCCGCGGGCGGCCACCGCATCGGCGACCGGGGCTACTTCCACGAGGCGACGGTCGTCTCGGGTCTCACCCAGGACGACGAGATGATCCAGGACGAGATCTTCGGCCCGGTCATCACGGTGCAGAAGTTCACCGACGAGGCCGAGGCGCTGCGCTGGGCCAACGGCGTGAAGTACGGCCTGGCCTCGTCGGTCTGGACCAAGGACCACGGGCGCGCGATGCGGATGGCGAAGGGGCTCGACTTCGGCTGCGTCTGGATCAACACCCACATCCCGCTGGTCGCCGAGATGCCGCATGGTGGCTTCAAGCACTCGGGCTACGGCAAGGACCTGTCCATGTACGGGTTCGAGGACTACACCCGGGTCAAGCACGTCATGAGCAACATCGAGTACTGAGCCATCCGACGACGAAGCACTCCGACGACAGCGCACCCGGACGACGAGCAGGTGGCCGAGCCGTGACGAGCAGGGCCGACCTCCTGCTGCGCGGGATCGTGCGGACCGGCGACCCGGCGGCCCCGCTGGCCCGTGCGGTCGCGGTCCGCGGGGGCGTCGTGGTGGCTCTCGACCAGGACGCCCTCGAGCTGGCCGGCGGGTCGGCCGCGGTCGTCGACCTCGAGGGCGGCGCCGTGATGGCTGGGTTCGGCGACGGGCACGCCCACCCGATGTGGGGCGGCGTCGAGCTTGCCGGACCGGACGTCCGTGACGCCACGACGGTGGAGGAGGTGGCCGCCCGCGTCCGCCGGTTCGCCGACGAGCACCCCGAGCTGGACTGGGTCGTCGGCGGTCCGTACGCGGCGACGCTGACCCACGACGCCCTGTTCGACGCACGTTGGCTGGACGCAGCGGTGCCCGACCGGCCGGTCCTGCTGGAGGCGAGCGACCACCACTGCGCCTGGGTGAACACCGCCGCCCTGCGGCGCGCCGGGTTGGACGAGCACACGCCGGACCCACCCGCCGGGTCGCTGCCGAAGCGCCCCGACGGGTCGCTGCTCGGCACGCTGGTCGAGTGGACGGCGGTCGACCTGGTGCGCTCCCACGCCCCCACGGTGACAGCGCAGGACAAGCGGGAGGGGCTGGCCCGTTCGACCAGGCTGCTCGCCGCTGCAGGCATCACGTGGGTGCAGGACGCGGCGGTCCAGGTCGAGGACGCCGCGGTCTACCCGGCCGTGGCCGAGGGCGGCGACCTGCCCGTCCGGCTCAACCTGGCGCTGCGGGCCGAGCCCGGGCAGTGGCCGCGACAGCGCCGGGAGTTCCTCGAGGCGCGTGCCCTGGTCGAGAGCGGTCCGGCGGCCGGCCAGGTCAGCGCGCGGACGGTGAAGTTCTTCGCCGACGGGATCGTCGAGGTGCGGTCGGCAGCGATGATCGACCCGTACACCGACGCCCCGCACACCTGCGGGCTACCGGTGTGGGACCCACGCGAGTTGGCCGAGGCCGTCGCCGCCGTGGACGCCGACGGCTTCCAGGTGCACATCCATGCGATCGGCGACGCGGGTGTCCGGGCCGCGCTGGACGCCGTAGCGCACGCCAGTGCGGTCAACGGTCCGCGCGACCGGCGACCGGTGCTCGCGCACGTGCAGCTGGTGGACCGCGCCGATCTCCCACGGTTCGCCCAGCTCGGCGTGATCGCGAACTTCGAGCCACTGTGGGCCCAGCTCGACGCTGCGCAGACGGAGCAGACCCTGCCGCTGATCGGCGACGAGCGGGGTCGGTTGCAGTACCCGATGGGCGACCTGCTCACCCGAGGCGGTGTCCTGTCGATGGGCAGCGACTGGCCGGTCAGCTCCTACCGACCGCTGGAAGGTCTGGCGGTCGCCGTCACCCGCCAGACCGAGGACGGCGAGCCGGCCGGGGGCTGGCTGCCGGAGCAGCGGCTGCCGGCGGCCGCCGCGCTCTCGGCGTACACGCTGGGGACCGCATACCAGGCGTTCGAGGACCATCTCTGGGGGACGGTGTCGCCGGGCAAGCGGGCCGACCTGGTCTGGCTCTCGCGCGACCCCTACGCGGTGCCGGCGCCGGAGTGGCCCGCGATCGAGGTCCGGGGTACCTGGCTGGGCGGCGTCCGGACCTTCTGACGCTTCGGTTTCCGCCGAGTGCGCAGCGTCGACTCGAGGTCACCCCGCGTGGCGGGCTACGCGGGCGGCAACGACTGAACCGTCGTTCTAACCGCCGTTCGACTGCGAAATCCCACGGTAACAAGTCGATATCGCTACGGAATCGCTTGTTAGAGCCGTCCGCGCATGACAGGATCGGCCCCGAGCTGGGGGGCCGGCTGTCGCGGGAGGAGAACCAGCGAGTGCAGCAGTTCATCGCCGGGCGCCTACGCGAGGGCAGTTCGCCCGACGAGTTCGTCGTCACCGACCCGGCCACCGGTGAGCCGGTCGAGACGTTCCACGAGGCCGACGCCACCGATGTCGAGGCCGCCGTCGCGGCAGCGCGCTCGGCGTTCCCCGGCTGGTCCGGCGCGGCGCCGGTAGAGCGCTCCGCCGCCCTGTCCGCGCTGGCTCGGGTCCTCGACGCGCGTGCAGAGGAGATCGCCCGGGTCGAGTCGCGCCAGACCGGCAAGCCGATCAAGCTCTCGACCGGGTTCGACGTCCCCGGCACGGTCGACAACGTGGCGTTCTTCTCCGGTGCCGCCCGCAACCTCGAGGGCAAGGCGGCCGCGGAGTACTCCGGCGACCACACGTCCTACGTGCGACGCGAGGCGATCGGCGTCGTCGGGTCCATCGCACCGTGGAACTACCCGCTTCAGATGGCTGCATGGAAGATCCTCCCGGCCGTGGCCGCCGGCAACACGATCGTGCTCAAGCCGGCCGAGATGACCCCGATGACCTCGGTGCTGTTCGCCGAGGCCTGCATCGAGGCCGGCATCCCCGACGGTGTGGTCAACATCGTCTCCGGGCGCGGGTCGGTTGCGGGCGAGGCGCTCGTCTCGCACCCCGAGGTCGACATGGTCTCGTTCACCGGGTCCACCGGGGTCGGCCGTCGGGTGATGAGCCTGGCGGCGCAGACCGGCAAGCGGGTGCACCTCGAGCTCGGCGGCAAGGCGCCGTTCCTGGTCTTCGACGACGCGGACCTGGAGGCGGCCGTCCACGGTGCCGTGGCGGGGTCCCTGATCAACACCGGCCAGGACTGCACCGCCGCGACCAGGGCCTACGTGCAGCGCCCGCTGTACGAGGCGTTCGTCTCCGGGGTCTCCGACGTGATGGCCACGGTGCGGCTCGGAGACCCCATGGATCCC
>JAVEDG010000123.1 GCA_030841245.1 Actinomycetota bacterium | reverse complement strand
ACGTCGCGTTCCGTGCCACCGACGGCGCGGTCCAGGCCAGTGCCGGTTTGCCCGTGGCCGCGGCCACGCTCGTCGTACCCCTCGGCTACGCCGGCTCGCCGCTCGGCGAGCTGGTGGTCACGGCGCGCCCGGGCGAGCACTCTCTCCCGGCGGCCGACCGCCGGCTGGTCGAGGCGCTCGCACCGCAGGTCGGCTTCGTGGTGCACGCCGCCCACCTCAACGACGAGCTCGAGACGGCTCGCCGGCGAGCGGTCCTGACCGGGCTGGCCGAGCGCGACCGGCTGCGCCGCGACCTCCATGACGGGCTCGGCCCGTCTCTGTCGGGGGTCGCGCTCGGGCTCGAGGCGAGCCAGACGGCGTTGGCCGGCGGCGACACAGCGACCGCGTCGGAGCTGGCCGGCCGGCTGCACACCGAGATGGCGACTGCGATCGAGGAGGTCCGCCGGATCATCGACGGCCTGCGGCCCCCGACCCTCGACCAGGTGGGACTGGTCACGGCGCTGCGGGCGCGCGCCGAGGCCATCAACACGCGAGCCGGCGGCCGGCTCCGTGTGCGGGTCGAGGCGCCAGACCGGATGCCCGACCTCCTCGGTGAGGTCGAGGTCGCGGCCTTCCGGATCGCCGAGGAGGCGCTGACGAACGTCGTGCGCCACGCGGACGCACAGGAGTGCCTCCTGCGGATCACGACCGAGGCTGGTCTGCACATCGAGGTTCGCGACGACGGACGGGGGCTGCCGGCCGTCCCGCGGCAAGGGGTCGGTCTCGACTCCATGCGGCGCCGGGCTGAGGCGCTCGGTGGCTCGCTGCGACTGGAGAACGGTGACGGGACGCTGCTCGCCGCCCACCTTCCGGTGGTCTCGTCATGAGTGGGTCGGTCCGTCCCGTCCGGGTCGTCCTTGCCGACGACCACCCGATGTTCCGGTACGGCGTGGCGGCGGTGCTGGCGACGGCGCCGGAGGTGGAGCTGGTGGGCGAGGCGTCCGGCGGCGCCGAGCTGCTCGAGCTCGTCGACCGGGCCCAGCCCGACGTCGTGCTGACCGACCTGGCGATGCCGGACATGGACGGAGCGACGGCGACGACCGAGCTGCTCCGGCGTCGACCCGGCCTCGGCGTACTGGTCCTCACCATGCACGACGACGACGAGTCGGTGTTCCGCGCCATGCGCGCCGGTGCGCGGGGTTACCTGCTCAAGGGCGCCGAGCGCGCCGAGCTGGTCCGGGCGGTGCTGGCGGTCGCGGCGGGTGACGCGGTGTACGGCGCTGCCGTGGCCCGACGCATCGTGGACTTCTACACAGGTGCACAGCAGAAGTACGCGGAGTCGGCGTTCCCCCAGCTCACGGCGCGGGAACGCGAGGTCCTGGACCTGCTGGCGACGGGACAGCGCAACTCGCAGATCGCTGTCGCGTTGCACATGTCCGACAAGACCGTGCGCAACCACGTGTCCGCGATCCTGATGAAGCTCCAGGTCCCCGACCGCACCGCTGCGGCAGTCCGCGCGCGCGATGCCGGGCTGGGTGGTTGACCGGCAGACCGCCTTGATCCGCGGACGTTGTCCGTGTGAGCGAGGTCACCTTCGGCCACGCTTGCCGCCCGCTTGCTCCAGTTAGCAAATGGGGTAGGTTGGTAGTCATGGTTCCCGGAAAGGTCGCGTCGTTGGGTGAGTACATCCGCGACCAACGCAAGTCGGCGCAGTACTCCTTGCGCCAGCTCGCCGACGTGGCCGGTGTCTCCAACCCGTACCTCAGCCAGATCGAGCGAGGGTTGAAGAAGCCGAGTGCTGAGATCCTCCAGCAGATCGCCAAGGCGCTGCGCATCTCAGCGGAGACGCTCTATGTGCAGGCCGGGATCCTGGAGGAACGCGACGGCCACAGCGATGTCGTGGCAGCAGTCCTCGGCGACGCTGCCATCGGGGAGCGCCACAAGCGTGTGCTGCTCGACATCTACGAGTCGTTCCGGCGCGAGCACGCCGTCGAGTCCGGGCCCAACGGCACGGCCACGGCGAAACGCGCCGCCGCCCGACCAACTGCCCGCAACCCCAGCAGGAGGAAGACATCATGACCATCACCGCCAAGAACCTGACCAGGTCCAAGCCGTTCTACGTCGTCGCGGGCGCGGGAGACCTCGCCGTCCGCAAGCTGCGTGAGGTGCCGGCGAAGATCTCCGAGCTCAAGGTCGACCGCAGCCAGATCGAGACCACGCTCGCGAGCACGATCTCGACCCTGCAGGCCGAGACCAAGGCGTTCCCCGCGAAGGCGCAGACCGCTGCCGTCACCGTCGCCGGTGACGTGGTCGGCAAGGCCGACGAGGTCTACGGAGAGCTGCTGACCCGCGGTCGCACCGTCGTCGGGCGGATCCGTCGCCAGAAGTCCACGCAGGACCTGAAGAAGCAGGCCGGCACGACGGTGCGCCGTACCAAGGCCGCGGCCACGACGGCCAAGACGGGGGCAGGCGAGACCCGCAGCTCCGCTCGCGGCACCGCCACCACGGCCAAGAAGCGGGCGGCGACCACCAAGAAGGCAGCCAAGTCGGCGACGACCTCGGCGCGCAAGACCGCCGGTACCGCGACCAAGGCCACCGGCGACGCCGCCGGCAAGGTCGGCAGCTGACCTCTCGGTCTCGCCTCGAACCGCTGGCTGAGACCGACCGCACCTCGACCCCGTCCCGGCTCTGCCGGGGCGGGGTCGTGCCGTCTGCACCGTTGCCGTCCTCGTCCGCGGCCGCCGCGCGCGTGGCTACGCTGGCCCTATGAACATCCTCGGTCCCGTCCAGGGATTCGTGCTCCTGCTGCTGGGAGTCGCCTCGCTCGGGCTCACCGGGTACGCCGCTTTCGACGCCGTCCGGTTCCGCTCCAACCTCTACCCGGCGGTCGGCCGGCAGAGCAAGGTGTTCTGGGTCGGCATCCTGGTCGCCGCGTTCCTCATCGCCATCGTCTCGTTCGGCTATGGCGTCCTCGGCCTGCTGAACATCGCCGGCGTCATCGCCGCCGCGGTCTTCCTGACCGATGTCAAACCCAAGCTCCGTCAGGTCAGCGGCGGCGGTTCAGGCAGCGGCACTGGTCCGTACGGCCCCTACTGAGGTGACCGCCGACCGGCACGGCCGCACCCACCGGCTCGAGCTCGCCGACCAGGCATTGCGCGAGTGGGAGGCCGTGGTCCTCGACGTCTCCGAGGACGGGATCGTGCTGGACCGCTGCGCGTTCTACCCCGGCGGCGGCGGCCAGCCGCCCGACCACGGGGTGCTGCTCTGGGGTGGTGTGCAGACCCGGATCGTCGGGGTCCACAAGGGCGATGACCTCAGCCTGGTCCCGTCGGAGGGCGACCCGGTGCCGCCCGCGGGTACGGCGGTGCGCGGCGCGGTCGAGGACGACCGGCGTACGGCCTTGATGCGCACCCACTCCGGGCTGCACCTGCTCGCCGGGGTGGTCTACCGCGACTTCGGCTCGCTCGTCACCGGCGGCAACATGGAGCCGCTCGAGGCACGGATGGACTTCAACCTGCCTGAGGTGCCGGCGGGCTTCAAGGAGGCGGTGGCTGCGGCCTGCGCGGCAGAGGTGGCGGCCGACCGGGCCATCGAGGTGTCGACGATGCCACGCGAGGACGCCTTCGCGACCCACCCCGACCTGATCCGCACCGCCACCAATCTGCTGCCGCCCGCCCTCGAGATCGTGCGCATCGTCGACATCGTCGGGCTCGACACCCAGGCCGACGGCGGCACCCACGTCGCTTCTACCAGCCAGATCGGGCGGCTCGAGGTCGTCAAGGTGGAGAACAAGGGAAAGGGGTTCCGGCGCTTGCGGGTCAGGCTGACCGGCGGATCCTGAACGAGTCCATCTCGAGCCCGTACCACCGGTCGGTCCGCCCCGTGGGCTCCATGCCGAGCCGTCTCGTCACCGCCACCGAGCGGTCGTTGCCCGGCAGCACGACGGCAACGATCTCCGACAGGCCGTCGCGGAATCCCTTGTCGATCGCACCTCGTGCCGACTCGGTCGCGTAGCCGTTGCCCCAGCTGTCCGGATGGAAGTGCCAGCCGACCTCGACGTCGCCACCGTCTTCGGGCGCCTTGGCCTGCTCCTCACCGGTCAGCGCCATCGGCACGAGGAGCACCGAGCCGGCCACGACCCCGGTCGCGGCGACCTCGACCGCCCAGAGCCCGAACCGCTCGCCGGGCCAACGCTCGGCGTAGCGCCCGATCGCGTCGTGGGACTGGTCGACGAACCCCAGCACCCGAGGCGGTCCCCCACCGAGCCACTTGACGACATCCATGCGGGAGTAGATGTCGAGGTGTCGATCGGCGTCCGAGTCGCGCCACGGACGCACCACGAGGCGATCGGTCCGGTAGACCTCGGTCGCTGGGCGGCTCACGCCGCGACACTAGTGGCCGCGACACTGATGGGATGGACGTCATCGCGGTCGAGGGCGACATCACGGACCAGGCGGTCGATGCGCTCGTCAACGCCGCCAACTCGTCGCTGCTCGGGGGAGGCGGCGTCGACGGCGCGATCCACCGGCGCGGCGGACCAGCGATCCTGGAGGAGTGCCGGGCCCTGCGCGCCGGTCACCTCGGCAAGGGGCTGGCGGCCGGGCAGGCGGTTGCCACCACGGCGGGCGACCTCCCGGCCCGCTGGGTCATCCACACCGTCGGGCCGGTCTACTCGCGGTCGGAGGATCGCTCGGAGGTCCTCGCATCGGCCTACCGCGAGTCGCTGCGCGTCGCCGAGGAGCTCGGCGCCCGGACCGTCGCCTTCCCCGCGGTCTCGGCCGGGGTCTACGGCTGGCCGATGGCCGACGCCGCGCGGATCGCGTTGGCGACGGTCCGGGCGCACCGGGCCGAGGCGGTCGAGGAGGTCCGTTTCGTGCTCTTCGGCGAGGACGCGTACGCCGCCTTCACTGCCGAGCTGGCCGCGACCGCCTGAGCTCCACTGGCGCGAACTGGTGGGCTTTCTTGGGAAAAGTCAGCCAGGTTGCGCCACTCCACCGGATAGGTCAGCGACTTCGCGCCACTCGACGGGGGCCGGGGAGGGGAGCCGGGTCAGGTGTTGGTGCGGTGGACCTTGTGCTGGGCGGCCTGGGCCAGCGGCTTGACGACGAGCAGGTCGATGTCGACGTGCGGCGGCCGGGTCACGCACCAGGCCACGCAGTCGGCGATGTCCTCGGCGGTCAGCGGTGCGTCGACGCCCGCATAGACAGCCGCGGCCCGCTGCTCGTCCCCGCGGAACCGCACCGCGGAGAACTCGTCGGTCCGCACCATCCCCGGCGCGATCTCGGTGACCCGCACCGGCCGGCCGAGCAGCTCGAGGCGCAACGTCTCGGCCAGCGCCGCCGTTCCGTGCTTGGCGGCCGCATAGCCACCACCGCCCTCGTAGACGATGCGCCCGGCCGTCGAGCCCATCAGCACGATGTGACCCTGCCCACTCGCGACCAGTGCGGGCAGCAGCGCCTGGACGACCCGCACCGATCCGAGCACGTTGACGTCGTACATCCGACGCCAATCGTCGACGGAGGCCTCGGCCACCGGGTCCAACCCGAGCGCCAGCCCGGCGTTGCTGACCAGCAGCCGGCACTCGCCCACCGCGTCGGCGAGCCGGGCGACCGAGTCGTCCGAGGTCACGTCCAGCTCGACGACCCGGGCGCCCGTCTCCGCCGCGAGGGTCTCGAGCCGGTCCCGGCGCCGGGCCGCGACCACCACCTGAAAGCCCTCGGCAGCCAGCCGTCGCGCAGTCGCGGCGCCGATCCCGCTGCTGGCTCCCGTCACGACTGCCGTGCCGCGGCTCATCTCGAGGCTCCCCTCGCCGTCCATGTGCTGGTCCGACCGGACTGTAACCCGACCCGTCGGCTGCCGATCGCGCGTGCGGTTCGGGGAATCGGGCAGGATCCGCTGCGGTTACGCAATGAGGGCAGGTTCCCTGCGCTGCGCTGCAGCACGCCTGGGAACAGGCCGG
>JAVEDG010000121.1 GCA_030841245.1 Actinomycetota bacterium | reverse complement strand
CCCCGAACCCATCCACCGGATGTCGTTGCAGATCTTCACCAATGACACGGCAAGCGTGCGCAGGTTGCCGCTGAGCTCCACCAGCCCGTCTCGCGCCCCCTGAGCCTCGAAGTGGTCGCGCGCCTCTGACAGCGGCAGCCCCATGTCATCGGCCAGCCTGGCCACGACGGCCGCAGCGAAGCCGGCCGGCGCGTTGATGCCGGTGCCGACGGCGGTACCGCCGAGCGGCAGCTCGCCGACACGGGGGAGGCTCGACTGCAGTCGCTCCACGGCACGCTCGACCTGCGCGGCGTACCCGCCCAGCTCCTGGCCGAGCGTGACCGGTGTCGCGTCCATCAGGTGGGTGCGGCCGCTCTAGACGACGTCGGCGAGCTCGGCGGACTTGCGACGCAGCGAGCCGGCAAGGTGCTCGAGCGCGGGCAGCAGGTGGCGGACGACGCTGCGCGTGGCCGCGATGTGGATGGCCGAGGGGAAGACGTCGTTGGACGACTGGGAGGCGTTGACGTGGTCGTTCGGGTGTACGTCGCGGCCGAGCCGGGCAGCCGCCAGCGTCGCGATCACCTCGTTGGCGTTCATGTTGCTCGACGTGCCCGACCCGGTCTGGAACACGTCGATGGGGAACTGACCGTCGTGGTCACCGCGTGCCACCTCGGCAGCGGCGTCGTGGATGGCGGTCGCCGTCTCCTCGTCGAGCACGCCGAGCTGGGCGTTGACGGTCGCCGCGACCCCCTTGACCGAGGCCAGCGCGCCGATCAGCTCACGCTCGATCGGCACTCCCGAGACGGGAAAGTTCTCGACCGCCCGCTGGGTCTGGGCGCGCCACTTGGCCGTGGCGGGCACCCGGACCTCGCCCATCGAGTCGTGCTCCACCCGGAAACCTCCGCTGCCGTCGACGGCCGTGTCGTCTGTGCTCATGCCCAAGTCCTACCCCACCGCCGATGCCCGGCCGGTGATCAGCCCTGCCCGTTGCCGCCCACGCCGGCCCAGATGCGCAGCCCGTCGAGGTCGCACATCGTGGCGTCCGCCGCCAGGTCAGGAGCGGCAGCTGCGGAACGACAGCTGACCGAGGTCCGAGAGCAGCAGGATGCGCTGGGTCGCGATCCGGTTGCCCTCCCGCACCTCGATGAAGGCGCCGACGGGGTAGGGCTTCGGGCACTTGTGCGGCAGCCGGAAGTGCAAGCGGATCGTGACGTGCTCGGCCCGGTCGAGCGCCATCCCACGTCCGACCGGCAGGCCCGGGCACGGCCGGCCACCCGGCACGGTGACGCCAGTGGGCCGCAACCCGCCGATGGGGAGTGACGGTGAGACGGAGAGGACTCGCACGCGCCCGTGCGCGACGTTGGACAGGTCGAAACCCACGCTG
This sequence comes from Actinomycetota bacterium, assembly GCA_030841245.1. Classification (GTDB taxonomy): domain Bacteria; phylum Actinomycetota; class Actinomycetes; order JACCUZ01; family JACCUZ01; genus JAVEDG01. The sequence goes on along the minus strand of JAVEDG010000121.1, from coordinate 4,003 downwards.
AGGGTGTGCACGTGGTCGGTGCGGGTGCACACGGAGCCGACCGCGAGCGGGTAGTCCTCGCCCATCGGGTTCGGGCCGAGCTGGGGCAACGTGCCGTAGGGCTCGGCCGCCGGGTCGGGGAGCGGCGTGCGTCTCGGCTGGCTGTGGTGCGTCGGGGGCGGGTCGGCGTCACCCGTGCTGCTGTGGACGGCGTACCCCGCGGCCGCCGAGAGGACCACGACACCCACGAGTCCGCTCAGCCAGCTCGGCGACCGCAGGGGTCCGCGAGGCGGCCCGCTCGACAATGGGTCCGAACCGTGCCCCGCACCGCGGTCCGAGGTCGGCGGGGGATCGACGGGGTCCGCCATGCCCCCGAGGATATGGCGCTCATGGTCGCCGACCCGCGACGCCGGGACCATGATGAGCGTCATGCCGACGGTGGTCCGGGCGGGTGTGCCGATCTACTACGAGTCGGTGGGGTCAGGGCCTGCGGTGCTCTGGCACACCGGCGGTGGCGGTGACGGTGTGATGTGGGCCCGAGCGGGCTGGCTGGACTGCCTGCCCGGCCACCGGCACCTGATCGTCGACCACCGCGGCCACGGCCGAAGCGGTCGTCCCACCGAGCTGGCAGCCCACGCGCACGGCGAGTACATCTCCGACCTGCTCGCTGTGCTCGACCACGCTGGTGTGGACCGCGCCGGCCTGGTCGGCTACTCCGACGGCGGGTGGACCGTGTTGGCGACGGCAGCACGTCATCCCGACCGGGTAGCCCTTGTCATCACCGTCGGCACCATCCCTGAGCAGCACGACGAGCCAGGGGAACGGATCGAGTCTGCCGCGGAGGTGCGGACGTCCGGCGTGCCTGCCGTCATGCTGGCGTTCGCGAGCGAGGAAGCGCACCCGCCGCCGGCCTGGATGATGGCCAACCTCTCGCGGACCGAGACCGAGATGTTTGCTCTCGAGCTCGAAGGCCGGGCCGCAGATGTGAGTTTGTGGTCCGAGCTGCCCGCGGTCGAGGCCCCGGTGCTGCTGATCTGCGGTGACCTCGAGGCGCCGGATGCGTCAGACCTGGTGGGCCGCGCGGTGGAGCGGTTCCGGGACTGCGAGGCGGTGGTGCACCCGGACGTGGCCCATCTGGAGGTCTTCTGGAACGTCGGGCTGAGCGGTCCCACGATGGCCACCTTCGTCGCGGCTCACCGCTCGGCGTGGCGGGACCGACCGGGGCCGGGGTGCTGACGAATCGTCGGGCGGCGCGCTCGGGGTCGCCGTCCGGCGTATGGTGCACGCCATGACGGGCACACAGCGGGACGAGGAGCCGAAGGCTCCGGACCGCCGGCGCTCTGATGCCGGTCACCTGGACGAGGACCCGGAGTGCCTGGAGGACCCGGTCCACTGCGGGGACGCGCGACACCAGCACGACCTGCACGCTGCGCCGAGCGGCAGCGTCGAGCGACGCCTTCGCACTTGAGCGGCTTCGAGCGCGATCACCGGGGTAGGTGACCGGTATGACTGAGCAGCAGCAGAAGGCAGCCGGCATCGAGGCCGCGACCCTCGGCAACGACGACCCGCGGGCGATGGAGCAGGCGACCGCCGACGAGGACTCGCTCGAGAACGAGCAGGCCGAGGAGGCGGCGGAGCGGCACGAGCCCGTGGTGCGCCCCGCACGCGAGGACTCCTAGGTCCGCCCCCGGAGCCGATGCGAGCAGGACCGCCCCGGCTGTGTGGGCCGGCGTCAGCTCGCGACGGCCCGCAGGTGCTCGAGCACCTCGGCCGCGTGTGAGTCCGGTGGGAACACCGGGTACCAGACGTGCGACACGACGCCGTCCTCGACCAGCAGCGTGAACCGCTTGTGCAGACTTTCGCCGGCCACGTCGAACGTGGGCAGCCGTGCCGCCCGGGTCAGCTCGAGCGACGCGTCCGACAGCAGCGGGAAGGGCAGGTGCAGCCGGCCCGCGGCCTCCTGCTGGTAGGGAGTCGGCTGGGTCGAGAGGCCGAAGACCCGCACACCCAGGTCGGCCAGCTCCCGGTGGTGGTCGCGGAAGCCGCACGACTCCGGGGTGCAGCCGCGGGCACCGGGGATCTGGTCCCAGTGGGGGACCAGCGGGTCCTCGCCGGGGACGCCGGTGCGGGGGTAGGCGTAGATCACGGTCAGGCCGGGCAGCGCTGCCAGGTCGACGCGCGATCCGTCGGTCCCGGGCAGCGAGACCGACGGGAGCCGGGAGCCGAGCAGGTGCGCGGCGGCACCGTCGTCGACCGGCGCCGGGAGGTCGTCCGGCAGCGTCATCGGGTCGTGCGGCATGCCTCGTCAGTTCGCGGTCTCGAAGTCGATCGAGGCGTAGGCCCGCAGCTTGTCCAGCTGGTGCTCGCTCTCGACGATGCGGATGGTCCCGCTGCGCGAGCGCATGACTATTGAGTGCGTTCGCACCGTGCCGCCGCGGTAGCGGACACCGCGTACCAGCTCGCCGTCGGTGATCCCGGTGGCGACGAAGAACACGTCCTCCCCGGACACGAGCTCGTGGGTGAGCAGGACGCGGTCGAGGTCGTGACCGGCGTCGAGAGCCTTCTGCCGCTCGTCGTCGTCCTTGGGCCAGAGCCGACCCTGGATCACGCCACCGAGCGTCTTGATCGCGCAGGCCGCGATGATGCCTTCCGGGGTGCCGCCGATGCCCACGAGCAGGTCGACACCGGTGCCTTCGCGGGCCGCCATGATCGCGCCGGCGACGTCGCCGTCGGTGATGAACTTGATCCGCGCGCCCGTCGAGCGGACCTCCTCGACCATGCTCTGATGCCGCGGCCGGTCCAGGATGACGACGGTCACGTCGGAGGGCGACTCCTTCTTGGCCGCGGCGACCCGGCGTACGTTCTCGGCGACGGGCAGCCGAATGTCGACCGCGTCGGCGGCTTCGGGACCGGTGGCGAGCTTCTCCATGTAGAAGACGGCAGACGGGTCGAACATCGAGCCGCGTGGCGCCACGGCAAGGACCGAGATGGCGTTTCCCATGCCGAGAGCCGCGAGCCTGGTGCCGTCGATCGGGTCGACCGCGACGTCGCACTCGGGGCCGCGGCCGTCGCCGACGTGCTCGCCGTTGTAGAGCATCGGCGCTTCGTCCTTCTCGCCCTCGCCGATGACGACGACGCCACTCATGCTCACCGTGTGGATCAGCTGGCGCATGGCGTTGACGGCTGCCCCGTCGGCGCCGTTCTTGTCACCGCGGCCGACCCAGCGGCCGGCGGCCATCGCGGCCGCCTCGGTGATCCGGACCAGCTCGAGCGCGAGGTTGCGGTCCGGCGCCTCCGGCCCCGGGGTCAGGACCTCGGGGATCTCGCTCCGCTCGGGGCCCTCGGGGATCTCGCTCCGCTGGGGCGTGCTGCTCATCGACTCGCGCCACTCCCTCGTTCGCCGGACTTCCCGTGATCGTAGTCGGGGCCCGGTGACCACGGCACCGGCGCTCACCAGGGAGACGCACCTGCAGCCTACACAAGCTCGGTCAATGCGGCAGGTGCGGCTGTTCGGGTTGGAAGAAGCCGCAGTTGCGTGACATCATCAACGACCATGGCCCGTTTCCGGATGAGCGAGGCTGCCGAGCTGCTCGGGGTGAGCGGGGACACCGTGCGCCGCTGGGCAGAGGCCGGCCGCCTCGAGACCACCACGTTGGCGTCGGGTCGGAGGGGAGTCGACGGCCGAGTGCTCGCGACGTTCGCCCAGGAGCTGGCCGAGTCACCGGACGACCGGCCCGTGGTGCGCCAGTCGGCGCGCAACCGGTTCCGCGGCATCGTCACGCGCGTGACGCGGGACACGGTGATGGCCCAGGTCGAGATGCAGGCCGGGCCGTTCCGCGTCGTGTCCCTGATGAGCAGGGAGGCGGCCGACGACCTGGGTCTCGAGCCCGGCGTCCTAGCGGTCGCGGCCGTGAAGTCCACGTCCGTCGTGGTCGAGATCCCGGGAGACAGTCGATGAGGCAGGCACGTTCGGTCGTGGTGGCGCTGAGTACGACGATCGCCCTGCTGACGGCGTGCGGTGGGG
>JAVEDG010000459.1 GCA_030841245.1 Actinomycetota bacterium | reverse complement strand
CTAATCGCGAGCGTTCACCAACTTGCCGAAGAACTGCCAGTGATCCGCGCGGTAGCGGGCTAGCTTCACTCGATCGATCGGGTAGTAGTCGCTCGGCGAGGTCTTGATCCGGAGGCCGGGCAGCAGGAACGGATTCGTCTCGTCGAGGTGGGTAGCAGCCTTCAGGACGCTTGCGCGAGTGGGGTTGCGGCCGGCCTTCTTCAAGGTGTCCACCATCGTGTAGGCGACCGCCATTCCGTAGTAGTTGAACACGTCCTCCGCTTTCGCGCTCGGGAGGAAACGCCGAAGGATCGATTGATAGAGCCGGACGGTCTTGTCCTTCGCCCAGAGCTTCGAGGTCGGATCCTTCACGAATGCGATCGAGATCGAGCCCTCGACCTGTTTGCGGCTCGATGCAACGCGGGCGATCTTCATGATGTCGGGCGAGATCGAGACCGACGTGACATAGACATGCGGGTGCCAACCGAGCCGGAATGCTCCGACGTAGCCGAAGATCGCGAACTGCGGCGTGGCGAACAGCATGAGCGTGTCCGCGCCGGTGCTCTTGAGCCGTGCCATCTGCGAGGCGACACCGGAGTCGGCGATCTCGTACGCCTGCGTGCCGACGATTTTCCCCTTCCCGCCGAGACCGCGACGCAGCCCGTTGAGCATGTCCTTGCCGAAGTCCGAGTTCTCGTACAGCACGGCGATCCGCGCCTTGGGCTGGTGCGACCCGATGTAGCGGCCGTAGATCGCGCCCTCGCCCGCGAAGCTCGGGAGGTACCCCATCGACCAGGGGTACTTCGCATGCTCGGTGGCGAGTTTTGAGACGCCGCTACCGAGGAAGAGCTGCGGCACCTTGCGGTCGTTGAGATACGAGCGGATCGCGAGCGCGTGCTCGGTGCCGACACTGTTGAAGATCGCCAGCACATCGTCCTGTTCGACGAGTTGGCGCGTCAGGGTGATGGTCTTCGCGACGTCGAACTCGTCATCGAGGTACTTGTAGTCGATCATGCGGCCGAAGATGCCGCCCTTCGAGTTGACGTACTTGAAGTAGGCGTCCGCACCCCGCCCCACCGACCCGTAGGCGGCAGCCGGGCCGCTGATGGGGACCGTCCCGCCGATTGTGATCGTGCTCGGCGTGACACCGGGTGTCGCCGCGGGAGCGCCGAGGGCGATCGCGGCCGCCGCCGCGGCGAGCTGCGAGATCACTTCGAAATCGTCTTCGGCAGCAGCGGCAGCGTCACGGTCACCTTGCCGATCGTGAGCTGCGACCCGTCCGGGACGAGCTTGAGGTAGAGCAGGTTCGCGATGTTCTGCACGGTGGACGTTCCGCCGAGGTACACGCGCAGCTTCGTTCCTCGTCGCAGCAGATTGCCCGTCGAGATGAGCTTGATGGAAATTGTGCGCGGCTTCTTGCCGAGCGCGGTGATCGCGCCGCCTTCCGAGAGGACCGTCTCGCGCCCGCTTGCGTCGACCGAAGTCAAGACCGCGACGAGATGAGGCCATGGAGTTGCCGTCGAGGCAGATACGCGTACGACGGGAGCCCCAAACTGCTCGAGGTTGCGCTTGGGCAAGGCAAACGTGCGCACGACCTTCCCTCGCGCCGACAGCCCGGAGCGAGCCTTGGACACGAGCGTCAACGTTTTCACCGCAGGTAGTCGCGCAAAGCTAGCCGTCTGTCCGCTCCAGGGATCCGATCCGACCTGCACGGGCTTCTCCTTGTCGACCCCATTCGGAATTCCCTTCAGGAAGCGGTCGTACCAGCGCGTGGAGAGATCGAGGACGTGCGCGAGATCCGGTCCGGGAAAGGTCGACGGCGAATGGCCGAAGTCGCCGACGTACAGGCGCTTCGGTCCGGCGAGTCGCCGGTAAGCAGCCGTAGCCTGGTCGATGTCGAAAGCGAAGTCACGGCGTCCCTGGAAGAGAAAGCTCGGGGTGGTCACTGCTGAGAGGGCGTTGAGGCTCGATCGTGTTCCGAGCAACGTCCGCACGGCGGGCAGGTTCTCGTTGCCGATCATCTGCGGCACGTACGGGCGTAACGCCGGATCGATTCGGTCGGCCGGCACGCTTTGGGCGAAGTTGTAGATCGCACCGGCCTTGCCAAAGTTCTGCGGGAAGAGTGCGCGATACAGGTCGCTCCAGGTCTCGAATGTCTCGAGTGCCATGAACGGGACTCCGGCGACGACGGAGTTCCAGGCCGCGCCACCGCCGAGCGAGATCCCCCAAGCCCCGATCCGCGTGTCACTCACCTCGGGCCGCTCCGTAAGCCATTTGAACTCGGCGCGGATGTCTGCGACTTCACGGGGCCCGTCGAGCGAGACGTAGCCGCCGGAAGTACCGTGCCCGCGCGCGTCGGGAGCGAAGACGGCGTAGCCCTTGCTCAGGTACGGGGGGGCCAAGCCCTGGACAAGACTCTTGTGATTACCGGCGAGGCCGTGGAACAGCATCACGGCGGGCCAGCCTCCGGTTGGCGCCGGGCCATCCGGCACGAGGAGCGAAGCGTCGATCCGGACGCCGTCGTCCATCGTCAGCGACACCTCCGTCGCGCGGCCGATCGACGGCGCCGCGAGCGCAAGGGCCACTACGAAGGCAAGCGCGAGAGGGCGGCGCACCAGGTGCACAGCGTATCCCCGCTATACGATCGCCGTGTGGATCCGCGGCCGGTGGGCGTGTTCGATTCGGGCGTGGGCGGCCTGACCGTCCTGCACGAGTGCCTCGTGACCATGCCGCACGAGGATTTCGTCTACCTCGGCGACCACGCGCGTTTGCCCTACGGGCCTCGGCCTCTTGGCGAGGTTCGGCAGTTCGCGCGCGAGATCGGTGCCTACCTGCAAGGCCAGGGCGTCAAGCTCGTCGTCAATGCGTGCAACACGGCGACGTCGGCCGCGCTGCCCCAGTTGCAGGAGGATCTCGATGTCCCCGTCGTCGGCGTGATCACACCGGAGGCGCACGCCGCGGTTCAGGCGACGCGCAATCGCCGTATCGGTTTGCTCGCGACCGAAGGTACAGTCGCCGCCGGAAGGTACGCAGAGCTCG
>JAVEDG010000065.1 GCA_030841245.1 Actinomycetota bacterium | reverse complement strand
GCAGCAGACCGCCGACGGCCGCGGTCACCGTCCACACGGGGGACAGGGAGGTCCCGGACTGCAGTGCCAGCCGCACGGCGAACAGCGCGAGAGGTATCCCCAGCAGGACACCGAGCGCGGCCGTGATGGTGGCCTCACCTGCGAGCAACCGCAGGATCGGCGCCGCCGTCGCCCCACGAAGGCGCAGCAGCGCGATCTCGCGGCGTCGGCGTTCGGACCTGAGCGCGACGACGAGGGCGGCCACGACAACAGCCAGCGCCAGGCCGGGCAGACCGAGCAGCACGAACAGCAGGTCGGCGTACCGCGCGTCCTCGCCGGCAGCGGTCAGAGCCGTGCCGAGGTTGTCGCCCACGAGCGCCCCACCGGCGACGCCGGCCTGCAGGTGGTTCGCGCGGCCCTGCACGAGCAGTGCCGCCGCGTGCGGGTCGCTCGGCAGTCCGGAGTGGCGGAAACCGACGTGCAGCTGACGGACGACGGTCGCGGACCCGATGACGCGGTCGAAGAGGGCCGGTGGGACCAGTACCACGTTGTCCGGTGGCGCGCTGACCCCCGCCCCTGGTGGCAGGCCCACCACCTGGAAGAAGGAGTCGGCCGCCGGCATCTCGACAACGCCGCCGACGGTCAACCGCGCCGGGCCGGTGGCGGTCCGCACCGTGATCCGGTCACCGGGCGCCACCGCCAGGTTGGCGGCAGTCTGCTGCAGCAGCTGGACACCGGAGATCGAGCCGAGCAGGTGGCGCAGCTCGCCCGGGAAGGCCGTCGCGTACGCCGCGGGGAGAGCCACGACGTACGCCGAGCCGGTCTGGCGGATCCCGCCCACGCCGGTCGACCGCAAACCCTTCACATGTGCGAACGAGACCTGTTGGACCGTCCGGAGGTCCGGCAGCCGGGCCACGTCCGTGGCGACGGATGGCACCCGTCCCTGCGGTGTCACCTGGACCTGCCAGTCCACCGGCACCGAGGCAGCTGCGCGGGTCGTGAGCGCCGCCCGGCTCTGGGTCTCGAAGGCGCCGAGACTGGCGACGAATGCCACTGCGACGGCGATGCTGACCGCCGCGGTGAGCAGCTCGAGCGGGCGCCTGACGACGAGCCCGGTCAGCCACCGGACGGTCCTCATCGGACTGCGCGCAGGGACAGGTGACCCTGGTCGCTGATGACGATCTGGCGTTGGAGCACGGCGGCGACCTCCGGGTCATGAGTGGCGACGACGAGCGCGCCACCTGCGGCAGCCACGGCATCGCGCAGGGCGATGACGACGTCGTGGGCATGCGCCCGGTCCAGTGCGCCCGTGGGTTCGTCGGCCAGCACCAGCCGGTGGTCACCGGCAAGGGCCCGGGCGATGGCCACCCGCTGCTGCTGACCGCCCGACAGCTGTGGGGGGAGCGCATCGGCCGCGTCGGCGACGGCGACGTCGACCAGAGCTCCCAGTCCGGCGGCGCGGGCCCTGCTCCGACCCATGCCTCGTAGGCGCAGCGGCAGCATCACGTTCTCCAGCGCGGTGAGCTCCGGCATGAGGGACGGCGCCTGGAAGACCATCCCGACCTGTGCTCGTCGTCGGTGAGGGTCGCTGTCCAGTCCCGGCCAGCTGACCCTTCCGGTGCTCGGCGGGAGCAGCCCGGCAAGGGCCAGCAGCAGCGTCGTCTTGCCGCTGCCGGAGCGGCCGGTCAGTGCCACCTGGGAGCCGGGCGCCACCTCCAGGTCGAGGTCACGGAAGACCTCGGTGCGCCCGAAGCTGACGCCGAGCGACTCGGCGCGGACCAAGGCCGCGCGGTCGGTGTCGCTCACTGCACCTGACCATCCACGAGGTGGACGACCCGATCGGCCGACTCGGCGACCGCGCTCGAGTGGGTGACCAGGACTGTGGCCCCACCGGCCGGCTGCAGGGCGCGGAGGAGGTCGAGGACAGTGGCCTCATCGTCCCTCGAGACCTCCGCGGTGGGTTCGTCCGCCAGCAGCAGCGCGGGGCCGCCCGACAGGGCCACCGCGAGGTTGGCCCGGGCGGTCTCCCCGCCGGACAGCGTCGACGGCCGCCCCCTCGCGCGGCTGCGCAGCCCGACGGCCTCGAGCAGCGCGAGAAGCTCGCTGGTCCCGGGCACCGTGGGCCGGAACGAGCCGCCAAGCCGCAGGTTGTCGAGGACGTCGAGGTGCTCGACCAGACCACTCGTCTGCGTCAGCACCCCGATCCGGCGGCCACGCAGGCGGGCCTGCGTGCTGGCGGGCTGGTGACTCATCGGCAGCCCGGTCACGGTGACGCTGCCCCCATCGGGGTCGTCGAGGCCGGCCAACAGGTTGAGCAGCGTCGACTTGCCGGAGCCCGACGGGCCGACGACCGCGACGGTCTCTCCTGGCGCGAGGATCAGCGACACGTCGCGCAGCGCCGCCACCTCCTCGCCGCCTCGGCGGAAGAAGCGGTGCAGTCCCTGCGCGCGTACGACGGGTGTGGTCATCGGATCCGCAGGCTCTGCGACATCGTCCGATAGGCGTCGACGTTGTCGGCCCCCACCGGCCCGAACAGGTCCAGACGGACCAGCCGACCCGAGCGGAACACCAGGTACTCCTCGACCTCGTCCCGGTAGATCTTGCCGGTGACCGGATCGGCCGCGGAGTTGCGCCTGAAGACGATCCGTACGCCCTTCCCGCCGGGCAGGCTCACGGCACTGATGCCCCGCAGGCGGAACGCCGGCACCGACTGCCGGAGCCGAGGCACGTCGGTCGACCGGGCGGACGCGACGGTGGGTGCCGATGCGGCGGCCAGGATGTCGGCGCTCACCCCGTTGAGCTTGTCGGTGAAGGTCACTCGGGTGCCGCGGCCGGTCTGGGCCCAGCCCTCGGGGTGGGTGAACGTGTAGTGCCCCGTTGTGTTGCGGTAGCGCACGAACGCGAGGTTGTCCGGGATGTCGCCGGGCGGATTGCTCTCGACCGGAACCGGTGTGACCTTGCTGTGCGTCGGCGTCGGTGACGGCGACGGCGAGGTGCCCGACCCGGTGACCGCCGTCGGCCGCGACGATCCAGCGGCTGACGGCGATGAGGCCGGTGAGCCGCCGCAGCCCGCGACGGCCCCCATCAACAGGGCGGCGAGCGCCAAGCAGGGCAGGAGCGGGGACGACCTCGGGAAGGGGTGCACGGGGCGACACTCGCATTCACTGCATGAGAGCAGGATGAGAGGACGGCGACCGCGACGCGGACTTTCGGGGGTGGGCTCGAGAGGCCTTAGCGCTGCACCTTGTCGCCGACCGTCTCCGCCGCGGCACCCGGTCTGCGAGCCCGCAGGCCGAGGTCGTCGAGCTCGAGGCGGGCGAGCGCGGCGATGGCGTCCGGGTCACGGTCGCGCCAGCGCTGCGCGACGTCGTGTCCGGCGCTCGCCGCGAGGGCCGGAAGGGGCTGCCGGGCCAGGGCCCGCAGAGCGAAGAGGTCCAGCGGGTCGACCGACGCGTCACGAAGCAGCCGGCGGGCCGCACTCGCCTCACGGATCCAGGCGACCCGACGCGGCACCCAACGCACCAGGACCAGCAGTGCAGGCACCGCCGCCACCAGCAAGCCGGTGGCCAGGGCCAGGTGCGCCACCGCGTCCTGGTAGCTCTGGGCGGCATCGGCCAGCTGCCGTCCGGCCCGGGCTCCGGCGTCGACCGGCTGGCGCAGCGTGTCTCCCGCGACCGGTACGCCGCCGACGTCATCGGCGGTGCCGCCGAGGTTGCGCGCCAGCTGCCTCCCGACGTGCTCTGCGTCGGCCCCCGGCCCGGCGAGCCGGTCGACCGCGTGCTCGGCCCGTACCCCCATCCAGCCCCAGAAGACCAGCCAGGCCAGCACCAGCAGGTCACCCAGCACCTGGGAGGACGCGAGCAGGGATCGGTCGGCGTAGGCCTTCATGCCGGCACCCATGCCCCGACGGGGTCCCCTCTAGTCGGTACGTCCCCGCCAGGGGTCCGCACCCGGACGGCCGCGCCCGCGTGGTCGATCCGCGAGCACCGGCACGGAACGGGTCGACCGGACGTCACGTCGAAGGGGTGTGCGAAGAAGAAGGACCCTCCAGCCGGTCCTGGCCCTCCCGCTGGCCGTTGCCCTCGGTGCCGTGCTGCTCGCAGGCTGCGGCGGCGCCCCGTCGCAGGGCGGTCGCGGGACGGCGGTGGACCCAGGAGGCCCCGATCTTCCCGCGGCGTCGTGTGCGGACGTCTTGCGCTACTCGGGTGCGGACTACCTGGGTCACGGCTCGCCCGAGCGCGATCCTCGGCTCTCGGGGGTCACCGGCGAGGGGACGCGCCTGGGCTGTGACGACGGCGGGGGCGCCGTCGGGGACGACACGGTCCGGGTGCACGAGCTGGCCGGGATCGACCCGGGGGACGCCGTCGAGTCCAACAACATGATCTACCTGGTGCAGGGCGCAGGGCTGCAGGCGCTGGCCCTGGAGGACATGCCGGAGGCGGTGCAGCTGCTCTTCACGCCGCTCGACTGCGCCCTCGACGGCTCGTTCACGGTGGCCGGTTACTGGCTTGAGGTGCCCGGCGCCGAGAGCAGCCCCGGCGACGAGGCCGGACCGGACCCGCTGCTCCCGCCGTACCAGGTCGTGCTGCGGGTCGACACGACCTCGCCCGCCGCTGCGGCCTACGACCGGGCACTGCTCCACGTCCGGGTCGAGCAGCAGCTCGACCCGCCATTGACCCACCACGACGTGGCGACCGCAATGTGGACCGGCGGGCGGATCAGCGCGACCGCGCACTGCGAGCAGGACAGCTTCGTGGCTGACTCGCTCACCGCCATCCCGCCCGGCTGAGCCGGCCGGACCCCGAGCGCCTCACCCCGTCAAGGGAGCCTGCTCCGGCTCGGCCGGTGGGCGCAGCTGGCCGGGCACGGTCAGCCCGATCCGCTCCCGCGCGGTCTCGGACCGGTCGCCGACCCGGGCCGGGCGCCCGGCCTTGAGCAGCCCGATGTCCGGCATGTTCTGGTAGATCGCCTCGTACTCACCGGCCCGGACCCGGAAGGTCTCGTGCCAGATCCCGGCCGACGGGTTGTGGTGCTGGGCGATGCGGAACCAGGCCCGCCACACCTTGGCGTGGCGGTCCTGCGGGTCCCGGGCGAACGCCTCCAGTGCGTCGAAGGACCTCCAGTAGGTGACGATGACCCCGAACGGCCCGCCGTGGCGCTGGTGGGCGAGCAGGCCCTTGCTCTCGTCCTGCCCCAGATCCTTGAGCATCGCGTTCATCTGGCCCAGCAGGGGCAGCGCCTTCAGCGCCCGCAGCGGGTTGCGCACCTTGGCGCCGATGATGAAGACGACGAAGTCCCCGTCCAGGCGTGCCGTCCATCGACCTTCGTTGACCGTCATGACCCCTCCCAGGTCGTGCCCGCGCCTCCCGGCGCGGCTCATATCGTGGCGTCTCCGGTCGGCCCGCGCGGGCATTTCCGAGTAGCCGAGTCACGCTGAAAGGTCGATGGCGGCTCCGAGCAGCCGCTCGGCAGGCTCTTGTACGCTTCGGTGCGGCCGGTCGACGGCGACCGGTTGGGCAGCGAGGCGTGCCTTGACCTCTCGGAAACGGAGACTTTCGGTGAAGGTCGGGATCCCCAGTGAGGTCAAGAACCACGAGTACCGGGTGGCCATCACACCCGCGGGCGTGCACGAGCTGGTCCGGACCGGGCACCAGGTCTATGTCCAGCGCGACGCGGGCCTCGGGTCCTCCATCCCCAACGACGCGTTCGAGCAGGCCGGGGCCACCATCCTCGACACCGCGGACGACGTGTGGGGGACCGGTGAGCTGATCCTCAAGGTCAAGGAACCGATCGAGGAGGAGTACCACCGGATGCAGGAGGGCCAGACCCTCTTCACCTACCTTCATCTCGCGGCGTCCAAGGAGTGCACGGACGCGCTGATCGACCGCAAGGTCACCGGCATCGCCTACGAGACCGTCGAACTGCCCGACCGCTCCCTGCCGCTGCTCGCACCGATGTCCGAGGTCGCCGGCCGGCTGGCGCCGCAGGTCGGCGCGCACACGCTGATGCGCGCCGAGGGAGGCCGCGGGATCTTGATGGGCGGGGTGTCCGGCGTCTACGCCGCCAAGGTCGTCGTGATCGGAGCCGGCGTCTCGGGCATGAACGCCGCTGCGATCGCGCTCGGCATGCAGGCCGAGGTGCTGCTGCTCGACAAGAACATCGACCGGCTGCGCCAGATCGACCGGATCTACCAGGGTCACATGCAGACCGTCGCGTCCAACGCCTACGAGGTCGAGAAGGCCTGCATCGACGCCGACCTGGTGATCGGCGCAGTCCTCGTGCCCGGAGCGAAGGCACCCATGCTGGTGTCCAACGAGCTGGTCTCGCGGATGCAGCCCGGATCGGTGCTGGTCGACATCTCCATCGACCAGGGTGGCTGCTTCGAGGACTCGCGCCCGACGACGCACGCCGACCCGACGTACAGGGTGCACGAGTCGGTGTTCTACTGCGTGGCCAACATGCCAGGCGCGGTGCCGCACACCTCGACGTATGCGCTCACCAACGTCACGCTCCCGTACGCCGTGGAGCTGGCCAACCTGGGCTGGCGGGACGCGTTAAAGGCGGACCACGCCCTGGCCCTCGGGCTGAACACCTACGCCGGGCGGATCACCTACGGACCGGTCGCCGAGGCTCACGGCGCCGAGGCGCTCTCCCTCGACGAGGTCCTGAGCTGACCCGCACCGCGACGAGCACCGACGGGCACCCGGTCGTGGTGACCGACGGGTTGTCCGACGCACTGCGTGCCTACCTCGACCACCTGACCGTGGAGCGCGGGCTCGCGCCCAACACGCTGCAGTCCTACCGCCGCGACCTGCGCCGCTACCTCGAGCACCTGCGGGCCTGCGGCCGCCGGGACCCGTCCGAGGTGCAGGAGCAGGACGTCGCCGGCTTCCTTGTCTCGCTGCGTGAGGGCGACGAGAACCATCCACCGCTGGCGGCCAACTCCTCGGCCCGCGCAGTGGTCGCGGTCAGGGGCCTGCACCGGTTCCTCGTCCGTGACGGCATCACGGAGACAGACCCGGCCCGCACCGTCCGCCCGCCGTCCCCTCCCAAGCGGCTGCCGAAGGCGATCTCGCTCTCCGACGTCGAGGCGCTGCTCGCCGCCGCCGGCGCCGACGAGACCCCGAGAGCCGTGCGCGACCGAGCCCTGCTCGAGCTGCTCTACGGGTGCGGAGCGCGCATCTCCGAGGCGGTCGGCCTCGACGTCGACGAGCTGGAGCTGACCGACGGGACCGTCCGGCTGGTCGGCAAGGGCAGCAAGGAGCGGGTCGTCCCGCTCGGCTCCTACGCCCGGGACGCGATCGAGGCCTATCTGGTGCGGTCCCGGCCCGAGCTGGTGGCCGCCGGCAAGGGGTCCCCGGCGCTGTTCCTCAACGCCCGGGGCGGGCGGTTGTCGCGGCAGAGCGCCTGGACGGTGCTGCGGGCCGCCGCCGTACGGGCCGGAATCGCGCGCGAGGTCAGCCCGCACACGCTGCGGCACTCGTTCGCCACTCACCTCCTCGACGGCGGCGCCGACGTCCGTGTCGTGCAGGAGCTGCTGGGCCACGCCTCGGTGACGACCACCCAGGTCTACACGCTGGTCACCGTCGACCGGCTCCGCGAGGTCTACGCCACTTCTCACCCCCGCGCCCGCTGAGGTCCGTTCCGGGAAGGGGAGGCAGGGCGCGGCGTGTTGCCACGATTCGGGCCGGGTCCTTGCCTATGGTCGCTCTAGTCGGTACGGCGACAGGCCGACGAGTCGACAAAGGGACGGATCCGTGAGCACCCAGCCGTTCGAGCCATTCCAGCCCGCAGCAGCCGTGCCCGACCTCGCGCCGCGCGACGTCGACCTGGCCGAGGACGGTCACCCGATCGTCCCGCCGATCGACGCACCCGATGCGGCGGTCATGCACCATCCGGCTGCGACACCAGGCGAGGCCCCTGCGATCACCGACGACGAGGCGGCCGGTGCACCCGATCCGGCGCTCGCCGGGAGACCGATGGGCCCGACCGCCCGGCCGATGCCGGTGTTCCCCGAGCCGACCCCGCGCGACCAGCACGGGCCGGCGCGGGTCGTCTCGATGTGCAACCAGAAGGGTGGTGTCGGCAAGACCACCACGACGATCAACCTCGGCGCTGCGCTCGCGGAGTACGGCCGCAAGGTGCTGCTCGTCGACTTCGACCCCCAGGGGTCGCTCTCGGTCGGGCTGGGCGTCAACCCCTACGAGATCGAGCGCAGCGTCTACAACCTGATCATGGACCGGAACACCGGCTTCGAGGATGTCGTCCTCAAGACCAACGTCCCGGGCATGGACCTGCTGCCGAGCAACATCGACCTCTCCGCGGCGGAGGTACAGCTGGTCACCGAGGTGGCCCGCGAGCAGGTGCTGCAGCGCGCGCTCGACGCGGCCCGGGCCGACTACGACTTCATCATGATCGACTGCCAGCCCTCCCTCGGCCTGCTCACGGTCAACGCCCTCACCGCGAGCGACGGCGTGATCGTGCCGCTCGAGTGCGAGTTCTTCGCGCTGCGCGGTGTCGCGATGCTGGTCGAGACGATCCAGAAGGTCCAGGACCGGCTCAACCCCGGCCTGGAGATCGACGGGCTGGTCGCCACGATGTTCGACCAGCGCACCGTGCACAGCCGCGAGGTGCTCGCCCGGCTCGTCGAGGCATTCGAGGACAAGGTCTTCCACACCGCGATCAGCCGGACCGTGCGCTTCCCCGAGACGACCGTCGCTGGCGAGCCGATCACCACGTTCGCCTCCTCGTCGGGCGGGGCCTACTCCTACCGACAGCTCGCCAAGGAGGTGCTGTTCCGGTGTCCGGGCACATGAGCCGGCCGTTCCCCGGCGCCCCCCACGACGAGGCTGCCGACGAGGCTGCCGAGGGCGAGGAGCAGCACGGC
Source organism: Actinomycetota bacterium (assembly GCA_030841245.1). Classification (GTDB taxonomy): domain Bacteria; phylum Actinomycetota; class Actinomycetes; order JACCUZ01; family JACCUZ01; genus JAVEDG01. The sequence continues at coordinate 859 of JAVEDG010000065.1, read as the reverse complement.
CGGACCGCCCAGGTGCGCCAGCTCCGGCCCGCGAACCGCCGTACGACGGGACGTGAGCGCCACGAGGAGAAGATCACCGTCTACGTCTCCTCCGACGAGCTGTTCGCGCTCGAGCGGGCTCGCCTCGTGCTGCGCGCCGAGCACGGGATCGCGGTCGACCGGGGCCGCTTGGTCCGCGAGGCCGTCGCCGAGATGCTGATCGATCTCGACTCGCAGGGGGACGACAGCGTCGTGGTCACCCGGCTGCGTCCCTCCTGAGCCTGCGGCCGAGCGACGCTTCGCGGATGACCGACACGCTGGACTACCGTGCTGCTGTGGGCGAGGAGATGGGTGACCCGGTGGTCCTCGACCCCGCCACGGAGCGTGGGTCCGAGTTCCGGGTCGACCTCGGCGAGCTGTTCGAGGGTCCGTTCGACCTGCTGCTGGGACTGATCTCCAAACACAAGCTCGACGTCACCGAGGTGGCGCTGTCCAAGGTCACCGACGAGTTCATCGCCCACATCAAGGCCAAGGGGCCGGAGTGGGACCTGGGTCAGGCGACCGAGTTCCTCGTCGTCGCCGCCACCCTGCTCGACCTCAAGGCCGCCCGGTTGCTGCCCAGCGGCGAGGTCGAGGACGAGGAGGACCTGGCGCTGCTCGAGGCTCGCGACCTGCTCTTCGCCCGGCTGCTGCAGTACCGCGCGTACAAGCAGGTGGCGGCGTTCTTCGCCGAGCGGATGGCGCAGGAGGCCCGCCGGTTCCCGCGTCAGGTCCAGCTGGAGCCGCGGTTTGCCGGCCTCCTTCCGGAGGTCCTGCTCGGGCTCGGGCCCGCGGAGTTCGCGGCGATGGCGGCGCGTGCACTCGCGCCTCGCCCCGAGCC
>JAVEDG010000062.1 GCA_030841245.1 Actinomycetota bacterium | reverse complement strand
GGTCGAGGAGCTGGGTGACACCGTCGTCGGGCTTGCGGTGCACGAGGCCGCCCGCGTCACGTCGGCCGGTCACGGCGGTCAGGTCCTCGTGTCGCAGACCGCGGCTCACTTGGCCATCCCCCTCCCCGCCGGCGCGGGCTGGCGTGACCTGGGGGAGCACTGGCTCAAGGACGTCTCCGAACCGGTCCACCTGTTCCAGCTGACCCACCCCGACCTGGCCGACACCTTTCCTGCCCTCCGGCTGCGCGCCGCGACGCGGAACAACCTCCCTCAGCAGCCGAGCTCGTTCGTCGGCCGGGTGCGCGAGGTGGAGACCGTGACGTCGCTGCTCGAGGCATCGAGGTTGGTGACGGTGACCGGGACCGGCGGGGTCGGCAAGACCCGGATCGCCCTGCGGGTCGCCGCCGACCAGATGGCGCGATTCGAGGACGGCGTGTACCTCGTCGACCTGGCGCAGGTGTCAGACCCCGGTACTGTCGTCGCGCAGTTCGCCGGGTCCATGAACCTGCCGGAGGGCACGGTGCGCGACCTCGCAACCGCCATGGTGGCGCGAAGGGTGCTGCTGGTCGTCGACAACTGCGAGCACGTCGTCGAGGCCGCGAGCGAGGTGGCGACCGAGCTGATGCTGCGCTGCCCCTCGGTCACATTGCTGGCGACGAGCCGCGAGCCGCTCGGTGTCCCCGGCGAGGCGGTGTGGCGGGTCCCTCCGCTGACCCGTGAGGACGGCCGGGCTCTGCTCGACGCCCGGGCCCGCTCAGTCAAGGCCGACTTCGCCGTGACGGAGCGCAACCGTGCAGCAGTCGACGAGGTCTGCGACCGGCTCGACGCGATCCCGCTCGCTCTCGAGCTCGCGGCCGCCCGGCTCACGAGCCTCAGCGTGGAACAGGTCGCCGGTCGTCTCGACCAGCGGTTCCGGCTGCTCTCCGGCAGTACCCGTGGTGCCATGGAGCGGCACCGGACCCTGCAGGCCACGGTGGACTGGAGCTACGACCTGCTCGACCCGGGCGAGCAGTCGTTGCTGAGGCGTCTAGGCGTCTTCGTCGGCGGCTTCACGCTGGAGGGCGCCGAGGCGGTCGCGGTGGAGGACGATCCGCTTGCGGTCCTCGAGCTCGTCGACCGGCTTGTGGTGAAGTCGCTTGTCGTTGCCGACGAGCGTGACGGGAGCATCCGCTACCGGTTGCTCGAGACGATCCGTCAGTACGCGCTCGACCGGCTCGCTCAGACACCTGACGTGAAGGCGGCGAGGGACGCGCAGCTCGCGTGGCTCGTCGAGCTCGCCGGCTCGGCAGAGTCGGCCCTGTGGCTCGGCGGGGACGAGGCGTTGTGGCTGCGCCGGTTGGACGACGAGCAGGGCAACATCCGGTCGGCCTTCGAGTGGGCTCTCTCGACCGAGCCGGGCGACGCCGTCTCGATCCTGTTCGGGGTGTTCATCTGGCTGACCGCACGGGGCCGGTCGCGGGAGGGGCTCGACTGGTCGCGGCGGCTGCTCTCCGGGAGCCTTCAGGGCGCCGATCTCGCCCTGGCCCAGCTGCTCGCGCTCTGCTTCGAGAGCAACACGGGGCCGATCGACGTCTCGACCATCGCCGCGACGAGGCGGACCGCTCCGCTGCTGTCCGGCTCCGGTCGCCCGTGGGTAGAGCCGATGACCAACGCCTACCTGGCCGCATGGTCCTACCCGGTCGGGGACAGCGACCGTGCGGCCGCTGCGATCCCGGACTGCGAGCGGGCGCTCGAAGCAGTGCGTCCCCACGGCCTGCTCGCGGTCGGGCTGTTGCTGCAGCCATTGGTGTGGGTCAACCTCGACGCCGGGAAGCTCGACGCTGCACGACGTTGGGCTGACGAGGGCATGGCCGCTGCGGCTGCCACCGGGGCCAGCTACATGGAGAGCCGGATGGGGCTCAACCGGGCCCGGGTCGACGTCGCCGCCGGTGACCCGGAGGCCGCCTGGTCGCATGCGGAACATGCTCTGATCACTGCGCGCGCCACCGGCGAGACCTTCGTCGCGATCGTGGCGACCCGGCTGATGGCGCGGCTGGCCGAGGCGGAGGGCGAGCACGCGACGGCGCGCGACCTGCTGACGAGCATCCTCGACCCGGTTGCCGAGTCCCAGCCGGCCGAGGTGCTGGAAGAGGTCCGGGCCGACCTGCGTCGTTGCTCCGAGCTCGCCGCACAGACCGGTTGAACCGACGCGCCGCGCGTTCGAGCCAGCTCGGACCAAGGCCACGTCCATGCACGCCCCCATTAGGCTCGGGGGGTGCGGCGTACCAAGATCGTTTGTACTCTCGGCCCGGCGACCTCGAGCGCGGCCGACATCGAACGGCTCGTCGAGGCCGGCATGGACGTGGCCCGGCTCAACCTCAGCCACGGTGGGCGCCGCGACCACGAACAGGTCTACCGGCGCGTGCGCCAGGCCTCGGACGACCTCCGGCGCGGGGTGGGGGTCCTGGTCGACCTGCAGGGACCCAAGATCCGGGTCGGCGAGTTCGCCGACGGGCCCGTGACGCTGGAGGACGGCGCCGAGTTCACCATCACCACCGAGGACGTGCCTGGCGACCAGCACCAGGTCTGCACGACGTACGACGGGCTGCCCGGGGACGTGTCACCGGGGGACCGCCTGCTCATCGACGACGGCAAGGTGGGCCTGGAGTGCATGCGCGTCGACGGCCCCCGCGTCGTCACCCGGGTCGTCGAGGGCGGCCGGGTCTCCGACCACAAGGGGATCAACCTGCCCGGCGTCGCGGTCAGTGCCCCTGCGCTCTCGGACAAGGACGTCGAGGATCTCCGGTGGGCGCTGCAGCTGGGTGCCGACATGATCGCCCTGTCGTTCGTCCGCAGTCCCGAGGACGTGCGGGCGGTTCGGGCGGTCATGGACGAGGAGGGCGTGCACATCCCGGTCCTCGCCAAGATCGAGAAGCCGGAGGCCGTCGCCGAGCTGGAGGCGATCGTCGCAGCGTTCGACGGGGTGATGGTCGCCCGCGGTGATCTCGGCGTCGAGCTGCCGCTCGAGGACGTGCCGCTGGTCCAGCGCCGCGCGATCGCGCTGGCCCGGCAGGCGGCCAAGCCGGTCATCGTCGCCACCCAGATGCTCGAGTCGATGATCACCTCCTCGCGCCCGACCCGGGCCGAGGCATCGGACGTGGCCAACGCAGTGCTCGACGGCGCGGACGCGCTGATGCTCTCGGGGGAGACGAGTGTCGGCGAGCACCCGATCGAGGCGGTCCTCACGATGGCCCGCATCGCGGCGAAGATCGACGACAACGCGCTCGACGAGATCCCCGCGCTCGGCACCAAACCACGGACCAAGGGCGGTGCGGTGACCCATGCTGCGGCGGAGGTCGCTGCGGACCTCGGCGCGCGCTTCCTCGTCGCCTTCACCAAGAGCGGGGACTCGGCTCGGCGGCTGTCCCGGCTGCGTTCGGCCGTCCCGCTGCTCGCCTTCACCCCCGAACAGGACACGCGCAGCCAGCTCGCCCTGTCCTGGGGGGTGGAGACGTTTCTCACCCCGTCGGTCACCCACACGGACGACATGGTCCGTCAGGTCGACCAGGCCCTGCTGGAGGCGGGCCGGGTGCAGCGCAACGACCTGGTGGTCATCGTGGCAGGGAGCCCGCCCGGCATCCCAGGCTCGACGAACGCCATGCGGGTGCACTCGATCGGCGACGCGGTCACGGGCGCTGCCGAGGCCTACCGCGACTGACGTCGCGATCCCCCTCGCGGGTCTCGTAGCAAGATCCCGCAACGGTGCCTCGGGTGGGATTCGAACCCACACTGTACGTGGTTTGAGCACGCTCTCTCTGCCGTTGGAGTACCGAGGCGTGACCCTGCCGGGTCCGAACCTGCCCGACATTCTGCCGCATCTCGCTACCCTCGCTGGCGTGTCCGGCGCGACGGTGGGGTCGAGTGAGGGGCAGACCCCGCATCGTCGCCGGGTCCTGGTCGCCGAGGACGAGGCGCTGATCAGGCTCGACCTCATCGAGATGCTGCGCGAGGCCGGCTACGTCGTCGTGGGCGAGGCAGCCGACGGCGAGCGAGCGGTGGCTCTCGCCGAGGAGCTGCATCCCGACCTCGTCGTGATGGACGTCCAGATGCCGCGCCTGGACGGCATCACCGCGGCAGAACGCATCATCGCCGGGCGCATAGCACCGGTGGTCATCCTCACGGCGTTCTCCCAGCCCGAGCTGGTCGCGCGGGCGCGCGACGCCGGCGCGATGGCCTACGTCGTGAAGCCGTTCACGAAGGCCGACCTGGTCCCGGCACTGGAGGTCGCGCTGAGCAGGTACGACGAGATGGTTGCCCTCGAGGGCGACCTCGCCGACCTCCGCGACCGACTGGAGGCCCGCAAGCTCCTGGACCGGGCCAAGGCCCTGCTGCAGCAGCGGGACGGCCTCGACGAGGCCACCGCCTTCAGGTGGATCCAGCGCAACGCGATGGACGGCCGCAGCACGATGCGGGCGGTCGCCGAGTCCCTTCTGGCCGGCGAAGGGGGTCCTGGCGACGGACAAAGCCACCTCCAGTGAGCAAACCAGCGGGAGGCCGCGGCTGACCGTGACCTGCCCGTTATCTCTCCGGGGTTGTCTTTGGTCGTGCAGCGGGTGAACGTCTGGCATATTGGCGGCGTCAAAGCCCTGGGCCATGCCGGGGGCCATCCCACCTCGTGGAGGTCACAGGTGCGTTTGAGGTACTCGAAACAGCTCGGTGCGGTAGCCGTCGTCACGGCTCTCGCGCTCACCGGCTGCGGCGGTAGCAGCAGCGGCAACACGAACGCCAGCGGCAACGGCGGCAAGAAGTGCGGCAACTACGCCATCGGCTTCTTCGGCGCCCTCACCGGCCCGGCGGCCAACCTCGGCAAGAGCGAGGAGAAGGGCGCCAAGCTCGCTGTCGACCAGTACAACCAGAAGAACCCCAGCTGCAAGGTCACGCTTAAGGACTTCGACTCCCAGGGCGACCCGGCCCAGGCGACCAACCTGGCCAAGCAGGTCATCGACGACAAGTCGGTGCTCGGTGTGGTCGGCCCGGCGTTCTCCGGTGAGTCGGACGCGGCGGACCCGCTCTTCGAGCAGGGCCAGGTCCCGACCATCACCGCGTCGGCGACCGAGACCACGCTCAACAGCCACGGCTGGAAGTTCTGGCACCGCATCCTGGGCAACGACGACAGCCAGGGCCCGGCGGCAGCGACCTACATCGCCGACATCCTCAAGGCCCAGAAGGTCTTCGTCATAGACGACGCCTCCGCCTACGGCAAGGGGCTGGCGACCACGGTCAAGGCCAAGCTCGGCTCCAAGGTGGTCGGCACCGACACCATCCAGCAGAAGCAGACCGACTTCTCCGCGACCGTGACCAAGGTGAAGAGCAGTGGCGCGGACGCCGTCTTCTTCGGCGGCTACTACGCCGAGGCGGGGCTGATCCGCAAGCAGCTGTCCGGGGCCGGCGTCACGGCGACGATGGTCGTGGGCGACGGCGTGAAGGACCCCGGGTTCATCGCGGCCGCCGGCAAGAAGGCGGCCGAGGGCACGATCATCACCTGCCCGTGCCTGCCACCGAACAAGTCCGGTTCGTTCGCGGCCGACTACCAGGCCGCCAACGGGTCCCCCCCAGGGACCTACGGCGCGGAGGCCTTCGACGCGGCCAACGTGTTCCTGGCCGGGATCAAGTCCGGGATCACCGATCGGGTCAAGCTGAACGACTTCGTCACCGCGTACAACGGCCAGGGTGCTACCAAGCAGGTGGCCTTCTCCAGCAACGGCGAGGTCACCAACGTGGTCGTGTGGGCCTACAAGGTGCACAACGGCCAGATCGTCCCCGACCAGGAGGTCAAGTAGCCGAGGGCCTAGGCTCTCGCGGCACTGACACAAGACCAGCCGAGGAGTGACGCGGCCGGGCCACCGACCC
>JAVEDG010000022.1 GCA_030841245.1 Actinomycetota bacterium | reverse complement strand
GATGCCGCCCTGGCCATGCGGGAGCCCAGCCTCGGTCTGGTGCCCGACCTGGCCGGTACCAAGCCACTGGTCGACCTGGTCGGCTACCCCCGCGCGCTCGAGATCTGCGCCACCGGTCGATGGGTCGACGCACCGGAGGCGTTGCGGCTGGGCCTGGCCGAGCTCGTCGTGGCGCGCGACGAGCTGGAGGGCGCGACCGCCGACCTGGTGGCCGCGCTGCTCGACACCCCTGCCGAGGCGGTCCGGGCCACGGCGGGTCTGCTGCGCGCGGCGTCGAGCCGGACCTACGACGAGCAACGTGCGGCCGAGCGGGCGGCGCAGCGCGAGCGGTTGCGGGCGCTGGCCCGCGCAATGGGTGGCTGATCATGGATCTGGTCCTGTCCGACGAGCAGCGCGCTGTGCGAGCCGCGGTGCGTGAGTGGGTCGACGAGGTGGTCGTGCCCGACGCGGCGCGCAACGACCGGGAGGAGCGGTTCCCGCAGGAGGCGCTCGACGGGCTGCGCAAGACCGGCTTCGTGGGCATGACCATCCCCGAGGAGTACGGCGGGGGAGGCGCGGACCCGCTGACCTACGTGCTGTTCATCGAGGAGCTCAGCCGCGGCGACGCCAACGTCCGCTCGATCATGTCGGTCCACCTGGGACTGGTCGCCGGGTCGATCCAGCGCTGGGGCGACCAGCAGCAACGGGCCCATTGGCTGCCGTCGATGGCGACCGGACAGGTGCTCGGTTGCTTCGGGCTGACCGAGCCGGACCACGGCTCCAACCCGGCCGACCTGCGCGCGTCGGCCGAGGCCCTGCCCGGCGGAGGCTGGCGGATCAGCGGTCGAAAGGTGTTCATCACCAACGGGTCGATCGCCGGCGTCGCGCTGGTCATGGCCCGCACGGGCGGACAAGGGGCGCGCGGTATCTCTGCGTTCCTGGTCCCCACCGACCTGGCCGGGTTCACCGCCACTCCGATCCACGGCAAGCTCGGACTGCGCTCCTGCGACACGGCCGAGCTGGTGCTCGACGGGGTCGAGGTCGGGTCCGAGGCGTTGCTCGGCGGTGAGGGTGCCGGCCTCAAGGTCGCGCTGTCCGCGCTTGACGACGGGCGGATGTCGATCGCCGCATCGTGCACGGGGATCGCGCAGGCGGCGCTCGACGCGATGGTCCGCTACGCCGGGCAGCGCCAGCAGTTCGGCAAGCCGATCGCGGCCCACCAGCTGGTCCAGGAGCTCATCGCCGACTCGGCGGTGGACGTCGACGCGTCCCGGCTCCTGACCTGGGCGACGGCCGACCTCAAGGCCCGGGGGGAGAACCACTCGCTGGCCGCGTCCAAGGCCAAGCTGTTCGCCACCGAGGCCTCGGTCAGGGTGGCGAACGCCTGCATCCAGGTCCACGGCGGCTACGGGTACGTCGACGAGTACCCCGCGGCCAAATTCCTCCGCGACGCGCGGGTCACGACTCTCTACGAGGGCACCAGCGAGATCCAGAAGCTGCTGATCGGGCGGGCCCTGACGGGGGTCTCTGCGTTCTGACGCGTGCCGGCTGCCCGGCCGCCGCGAACGGCCGACCGATGTCGCACCCCCGGCGTACGTTGGCAGGACCACCGCGGGGGACCTCGGGAATGTCCTGGTCCGCGCCGAACGTTTCCCGCAAGAGGTGTAATCAAGATTACGGAGGTGTCGGTGTCGTCCCACGCACCATGGATGGCGCTCCGGTCGCTGACCCGCGACGGTGACGTCGCGAAGCGGAAGCTGGCCCCCGGGACGATCCCGCGCATCGTCGACTTCGCCCGGCCCTACCGCCGCGAGATCACCTTCTTCCTGGTCCTGGTGGTGCTCGACGCCGTCCTGGTGGTCGCCCTGCCGCTGCTCTTCAAGGTCATCATCGACAAGGGACTGACCCCGCCGGGCGACCGCCACGTCGTGGGGACGGTCGCGCGGGCCATCGCCGGCCTCGCCGGGGTCGACGCGGTCCTGACGCTGGGTCAGCGGCTGCTGTCCGCCCGGGTCGGTGAGGGACTGATCTACGACCTGCGTACCCGGGTCTTCTCGCACGTGCAGCGGATGCCGATCGCCTTCTTCACCCGCACCCAGACCGGTGCGCTGGTGAGCCGGCTCAACACCGACGTGGTCGGAGCCCAGCAGGCCTTCACCTCGACCCTGTCGTCGGTGGTGTCGAACGTGATCGGGCTGCTGCTCGTCGTCGCCACGATGATCTTCCTGTCCTGGCAGATCACCCTCGGCCTGCTGGTGCTCACCCCGATCTTCCTGCTTCCCGCCAGGTGGGTCGGGCGCAAGCTGCAGAGCATCACCCGCGAGGCGATGCAGCTCAATGCGTCGATGGGCACGACGATGACCGAGCGCTTCAACGTCTCTGGTGCGCTGCTGGTCAAGCTGTTCGGCCGGCTTCCGGACGAGTCCGCGGCCTTCGAGGCCAAGGCCGGTCGGGTCCGCGACATCGGCATCACCCAGGCCATGTACGGCCGGGTGTTCTTCACCGGCCTGTCCCTCGTCGCGTCGCTCGCGACCGCGGTGGTCTACGGCGTCGGCGGCTGGCTGGTGCTCGACGCGACCATCCCGCTCGGCACGCTGGTCGCGCTGACCGCGCTGCTGGGCCGTCTCTACGGTCCGCTCACGGCATTGTCCAACGTCCAGGTCGACGTGATGACCGCGCTGGTGAGCTTCGAGCGTGTCTTCGAGGTGCTCGACCTGCCTCCGATGATCGACGAGAAGCCCGACGCGCACCGGCTCGAGGCCGGGCCGGTCGACGTCGAGCTACGTCACGTCTCCTTCCGCTACCCGACCGCATCCGAGGTGTCGCTGGCCTCGCTCGAGTCTGTGGCCATCCTCGACC